>NZ_JBSHLH010000008.1:0-163014 GCF_053644255.1 Sphingobacterium sp. NPDC055431 | reverse complement strand
AATATAATTTTAAATAATTGACTCTATCTATGAGAATTTTACAAAAAATAATCTACTTGTTTGGTAGATTATTGATAATTTTGGAAATCATAATTCACAAAATGAAGAAATTAATATTTTTAATAGCATTTATACCGAGTCTTTTGTTCGCACAAACCAAGGAAGAACTCATTGCACAAGTAAAGGCAAATCCCAAGGAGGTAAGCTCAATCCGTCTAATCCAAAGAGTGGGTGGCTATTTCCCAGAATACCAGGAATTGGCCGATCTATTCAAGACGTTGGATAAAAAAGTCAAGAAATCCACCGAAGGTAAAATCTTTGATCGCTATTTGGACGCCCTTAAGAATACCCTGCCTGGCAAAAAATCGCCAAGCATCACCCAATTTGATTTAGCAGGTGAACCATATTCCCTATCGGATCTGAAAGGTAAATATGTACTCATTGATTTTTGGGCTTCCTGGTGTCCTCCCTGCCGTGAAGAAAACCCTAAGTTGGTCAAGACTTATGCTGAATTCAAGGATAAAAACTTCGAAATCTTAGGAGTATCATTTGACAAGGAATTTGAACCTTGGGCAAAAGCAGTAAAAGATGACAACCTGACTTGGAAGCATGTTTCCGATCTTCAGGGCTGGAACAACTCAGCAAGTCTAGCTTATGGCGTGAAAGCCATTCCGCAAAATATCTTGGTGGATCCTGAAGGAAAAGTTGTAGCACGAAACCTGCATGGCGACGAACTCAACAATAAGCTCAGGGAGATCCTGAAATAATAAAAAAGGATTCAAGTTATGGCTTGAATCCTTTTTTTATGTCTTAATTATTGTTTTAGTCTAACTTATACGCCACAACGCTATTGTTCAAGAAGGTTGGAACATACAAGATTTTCTCTTTTTGGTTGTATCCTAAATCCGCAGTTTTCATCTTATCCCTTACATCTAATAGTTCAGTTACAGTTCCGTTTGCTGCGATATGATAGATTAATCCTCCCCAACAAGTCACCAAATAACTGCCATCACCAACAGGCTCTAATCCATCACCACCCAATTGCAATCCTTTAGCCACAACAGTATGATTTTTATTGGCGTCAATTTTCCATAATTCAGGACCTGCCATCGCATACAACACACCATCAATAACACGTAGGCCATTGACATCCTTTACATCTTTCATGAAAAGAGATGGTTTATTATTATGGATCAGGTGAATCTCTCCTTTCCTGGTATCAGAGACATAGACCTTTCCATTGTTGTCCACAGTGACATCATTCAAGAATTGTGCATCAGGGATCTTAATTTGGTTGATGACATTACCGGTAATCATGTCGATCACCACGACTTCATCAATATCAGCAACATAAAGCAAGTCTTTATGCATGGCCAAACCTTTAGGAGCATTCAGTCCTTGCACCCAAGTCGCATCCTTTAGACTTCCGTCCAAATTCAAAATGGCCACTCCGCCCTTTCCATCCTTTGCAACGCCATCTCCGTCTATCAATGACACGTACAAAGCCGATTTCTCTGGCGAATATAAAACCGATTCTGGGGTAGGAAGCTGTTCCTTAGACTCCCAAAGTTGAGTCAATTTCGTCTGACTAAAGCCCAGTTGTGAGCAAAAGACTATCAATGTAATTAATAAGGTAGTTTTCATATTCAATGCTTGTGTTTATCCTTTTATTATAAATATAACATTTTTAATAGCTTTTTGTTAGCTTTTTGCGCAGAATTACTTATTTTCAAGCTCTGTCAATTCTAAACTTAAAATCTAACAATCATAGCGTATGAAACCATTCTTGGATGAAAATTTTCTTTTGCAAAGCCGAGTGGCAGAAGAGCTTTACCATGACTATGCAAAAGAACTACCTATTATAGATTATCATAATCACTTACCACCTAACGAGGTGGCTGCCAATAAACAATTTTCAAATATCACTGAAATTTGGTTACATGGCGACCATTACAAATGGAGAGCCATGCGCGCAAATGGGGTCGATGAAAAATTTATTACAGGTGCCGCAAGTGACCAAGAAAAGTTTCAAAAATGGGCCGAAACAGTCCCTTATACCTTAAGAAACCCATTATACCATTGGACCCATCTCGAATTGCAACGCTATTTTGGCATTCATGACCTCCTATCTGCCGACAATGCTGATGCCGTTTTCGAAAAAGCCAACCAAGATTTGGCACAACCCAATATGTCGGTCCATGGGTTATTGGAACAGATGAAAGTGGAAACCATCTGTACCACAGATGACCCTATCGACTCGCTGGAGTTCCATCAGGCTTATGCCAAGAACCCAGGTAAATTTGATATGTTCCCCGCTTTTCGACCTGATAAGGCTATGAGTCCGGAGAACAAAGAAGCTTTCAACCAATATGTAAACCGACTAGGAGAGGTAGCCAATAGCGATATCAACAATCTGCAAGATTACCTCGATGCCCTAAAATCCCGACATGATTTCTTTGCCCAGAACGGCTGTTGTGTTTCTGACCATGGCTTGAGTCACCTATATGCAGAAGATTTCACAGAGGCGGAAATCTCCAACATCTTCACTAAGGTTAGACAGGGGAATGATTTGACGCTAGAGGAAATCAATAAATTTAAATCCGCATTATTGCTTCATTTTGCAGAATGGGACAATGAAAAGAATTGGGTTCAGCAATTTCATGTAGGGGCTTTCCGTAACACAAATTCCGGCTCCTTGAAAAAACTGGGACCTGATACCGGATTTGATAGTATCGGCGACTATTCCCAAGGTTTGGGCTTGGTAAAATTCTTAGACCGCTTGGCTGCGAAAGAAAAATTGGGTAAAACAATCCTATACAATCTGAATGCATCCGACAATGACCTGTTTGCCGCAATGTGTGGCAATTTCAATGATGGAACTACAGCTGGCAAGATACAATATGGTTCAGCATGGTGGTACCATGACCAAAAAGACGGGATGACAAAACAGATCAACAGTCTTTCAAACATTGGGTTGATCAGCCGATTTGTAGGGATGTTGACCGACTCCCGTAGTTTCCTGTCATTCCCAAGACATGAATATTTTAGAAGGTTACTCTGCAATATTTTCGCAGAGGATATCGTCAATGGTGAATTACCGCATGATATGAAGTGGATTGGCAAGATCGTACAGGACATCTGTTATTACAATGCCAAAGCCTATTTCCCTTTCAAGAAACAAGGTTAGATCAAGATTTTTCCAGATTCAACCATTTTGGAACAGGTGGAGCTTCATAGGCCTCCATTTGTTCCAACAAGTCTTCGATCTTGTCCGAATACATGATCATCCTTTGGTTTTCCTCTTTCAACAGCCCCGTATCAACCATATGTTGGATAAATGCAATCAAATGATCATAAAAACCATCTACATTCAGGATCCCGATAGGTTTTTTATGCAGGCCCAATTGACCCCAGGTCGTCATTTCAAACAACTCCTCCATTGTTCCAAAACCACCGGGAAGCGCAATGACCGCATCACATAAGGCATTCATCTTCGCCTTCCTCTCATGCATGGTATCCACTTCGATCAACTGCGTAATCTCACTATGACCAATCTCCTTACTGTTCAAAAACTGAGGAATTACCCCTATAACCTGACCTCCGTTTTCCATGACCGCATCTGCAACCGCTCCCATCAAGCCAACTCTACCTCCACCATAAACTAAGGTTATCCCACGGTCCACAAAAACTTTCCCAACTTCCTCTGCAGCTTTCACAAAAGTCCCATCAAAGCCAGGACTCGAAGCACAAAAAACAACGATTTGATTTAGTTTCATGAAACAAATTTAGTATTTAGTAGCTAGTATTTAGTATTAAGACTGTTTTTCAGAGTAGTATTTAGTGTCTAGTATTTAGTAGTTAGTATTTAGTAGTTAGTATTTAGTATTTAGATTGATTTTCTTGCGTATTAAGTTGGAGTTGGGTTAGTAGCCCCAGGTCTAAATACTAAATACTTAATACTAAATACTACCAAAAAAAACCAAGGCCCCAGACTGGGAGTCTAGGACCTCATTAACTAAACATTGAAACAAAGTTCTTTATTAGTTGCCTACTCTGTCTTTTTCCTCGTTTCTCGAGTCGCTTTTTCGGATCTGTTGTTTTAGGTTTCCGAATTTGTAAGTGAAAGTAAGGCGTACTGTTTGATTGTCATGGTACTGACGGATCCTCGATTGAAACTCGTGGAAGTCAGTAGACAAGTTATTTCTATTGCTACGGAACACGTCGGTTACAGCCAGTTTCAATGAGCTTTTCTGGTCTTTGAAGTTATAGTTAGCCCCGATATCTCCTGAAACCCTTCCATGTATCTTAAACAAGTTGTATACAAAAGGTGTATTTCCGTTGATGGATGCTTCTAATGACCACTGTGGATTCAACTTGAAGCTATTGAAACTGTTTGCCTGTACGAAGAACGATCCATTATCCACCTCATGTCCTGCAATCGGACCCTTAAAGTGCATATAGATACCGGTAATATTGTTGTTCATGGTCCAGATCTTGCCAATTCTGAATGGCAGGTTCAAGTTTAAATAAGAAGTCAAGGATTTACCAAGGTTCTCCCTGGTTACCCAGGTTGTATTCGTAACGGAATCCTGCCCCATACTTTCAACCATCGCATCATTGGTTATATCGGTACCCAAAGTAAAGTTGAACATCTTCATCAAGGTATAGTTCAATGTAAATCCATGCGTATATTGCGGATTGATATAAGGGTTACCCTGTTGATAGGTCAATTTATCAATATAATACCTGAACGGATTCAAGAAACGATAATTTGGACGTGTGATCTTCTTGGCATAGCCTAAAGAAAAAATATGATTCTCACTTAGGTTATAACCGATATTTGCAGATGGGAAAAAGTCCAGATAATCACGCTTTACCCGATCATTATTGGTCACTGAATTACCATCAGAAATGGTGTATTCTGCACGCAGACCAACCTTCGCAGTCCATTTTCCAAAAGGTCGGCTATAATCTAAGTATCCAGCAGAGATTTGCTCTGTATAGATAAAGTGGTTAGACTTATTGGCTACATTTTCCCAAGTATCCCCATTCAATTGATCGAAAACCATATTGTTGTCGGATTTCACATTACTGTATTTCACACCGGCCTCTAGACTTCCTTTTTTGAATGGTTTTACGTAATCCAATTTACCCACATAGATATCGATATCCGTTGGCATATTGCTTCGCTCACGCTCCTCTGGTTTATAAAGTTCACCATCCAATTTCTCAGTCCTATAGGTATAGTTCATGTTCGAACGGTTTTCAAAGGTGCTCCAGTCAAGATCTAAAGTCAATTTCTGACCCAGTGTATCCATCTTGAATTCGTTATTGAAGTTTAAGGACATCCTATCCAAACTCATCTTATTGAAGGATGGCGATCTCAAAACCGAGTCAATACTTGTCGGTGTAAAGCCGATATCAGTTCTACTCCTGTTTTCAGAATCTTCTGCATATCTGTTTCCAGATAACTGAAGCATCATGGTATTGCGGTCAGAAGTCTTCTGCTCAATACCTAACCTATAGTTATGGTTGTTGTTGTCCTCGATCATCGATGCATTTTGATCGAAAAATGTGGTTTTGTTACCACCGCTGATCTCACGCATGATCTGGATTTCATTCTCCTCTTTATTATTGGTATACGCATAGGAACCAAATAAAGTGGTATTGTTCTTTTTATAGTTCAGGTTCAACGAGCTATTCCCTCTGAAATGCTTACCATGTGCCGCACTCGCCACAAATGATCCATTGAAACCTTCGGTCCTGTTCTTTTTCAGCACGATATTGATGGTACCTACCGCACCTTCTGCATCGTCTTTAGCAGACCTTGTCGTAGTCACCTCTACACTCTTGATCTGACCGGCATCGGTTGACTTTAAGAAGTTTGTCAATTGCTCTCCGGTCATAAAGGTCTGTCTGCCATCAATAGTGACATTCACCCCCTGCTGCCCCATCAATTGCAGATTATCATCCTTATCCACACTTACCCCAGGCGCACGCTTTACAACTTCCAAGGCATTGTTACCGGCCGCCAATGTTGAATTCTCTACGTTCAACACTAATTTGCCATTTACATTCTGGACCATTGGTAATTGTCCTTGAACGGTAACTGCCTCAATCGCTTGACTGCTTGTCCCCATCACGATATCTTCAACTTCATAGGTTTTATCGCCTAATTCAAAGACTGCAGATTTGCCCTTGCTGTAGCCTACTGAACTAACTTCGATATAATAGGATCCTTTCGGAGCTTTGATGATGGTATAAACCCCATTCTCATCTGTAACCGCACTTTTGATCAATACATTCGCCGTCGATGACATTAAATATACTGATGCTGAGGCTAATGGTTGTTTGTCCTGGTTCAGGACCCGCCCCTTGATATCTGTATCCTGCGCCTCAGGGCTGGCTATAGCTTTGCTAGCTACTGCCGCCAGAAAGAGGATCAGTATGGTAATTATTCTTCCCATTTTCTTAGGTATTAATGTAATTTTGATTAGTTTTTTTATGTTAGTATTCTATTGCCCCTTATGCGTTATTCTCCTCTGAAGACGATTCTTCTTCCTCAGAGGTTGCTTTCTTATCTTCTTTTTTTGTCTTTTCTAATTCTTCCTCCGCTTCCTTCTTCAACTCTTCTGCTTCCTTGGCTTTCTCCTCCTCTAATTTTAAGATGCATTTCAAGCCATTTTTCGTCATGATCCACTCAGAAAATTTAGATTCTTCTTTTCCGTGACATTCATTTGCCCATATATCGCGTACTTTCCACTCCATATTCTTGTTCAATAGAACTTTAGTTCCAACTGGCAAGTAAAGGTTCATTCTCACATGCTGATCACGGATCAATTGTTTGTCTTCCAGTGCAAAATGACTATCGAACATTAAGTTCTCTGCATTTTGGTTGACCCTATAAGAAATCTTGGAAGCTCTAGCCGATGCTGCTGCATAGGAAGATCCTTTTGCGATATAGTTATATTGTATATATGGTGTCTTCAAGGAGTCAATCGACTCAATGTGGACAGAAATATCATTACGCAAGTAATTACCGATCAACATCCCTCCTTTGTCCGGATTGATTTTATTCTTGCTAAAGTCCTCATCGGAAGCTTTGATGACGCGAACATCATTCTCTGAAATCACATAGGTGTCTTTTTTGTCCAATGTTTTCTCTACGGAAATGGTGCTCTCTTCCACAAAATCTTGATTGGTCACCACCACGAAGTATAAAATCATGACAATAGATACAATCCAAGCCGCCAATAGGGACATACTTGCATAGTTGTTCATTGGTTTTGTCTTGAAGACAACACGCAATAACAAGAAGAACAGCGCCAATAATGGGATGATGATGGCAAGGGTTCCCGCTAGGATGGCAAACAAGGCTGAAGCAGGGTCTAGCACCTCAAGTGGAGGGAAAAACATTGGGTTTTGGTAGCCCATAATATTCAACACGTTGAATACAAAGAACACAAAGAGACCAATGATGCTCAAGCCTGCCCAGATCAATACTAACACAGCTAAGATTTTTCCAATGACCGAGAAAAAAGATCCTAAAGAGTCTCCAACCGAACGAGCTCCTCGACTAATATGCTCGCCGGCTCCCGAAAAATTTTCGCGAACTCCTTTCATTTCTTCATCGAAAGACTTCTTGAAATTGTGCAGGTTGGCCTGTTCACCACGCATCGCCAATTTATCGGCACGTGTCACTGCCTTCGGCATTACTGCCCAAAGCACGAAGTACAATAGCACTCCTGATCCACCGAATAAGAAGAACAAAATAAAGATGATCCTTACCCACTTCGCTTCAATATTGAAATAATGCGATAATCCACTACAAACCCCGCTCAGCACCTTGTCGTCCATGTCACGCATTAACTTCTTCGAAGTCAAGTATTCTGTGAAACTAGGATCAGCTGCTTGCTCATGTCCTGGCTCTTGTTCAGCTTGTTGCTCAGATTGGAAGTTGCCCGCAGGATCAGCCTGATCTGCAAAAGCAGCTCTAGGTTCGTTTTCTACGCGTGGCTCATCGCCGATTTCAGACTCAAAGTCACTTACCCTTCCCATTTGCGCAATGACCTGATCGACATCCTCACGGTTGATCACTTCCTTGCGACCTGTTTGGATACGTTCAGAAAACATTTCCGCAATACGGTTCTCAATGTCTTCAAGAATCTCTCGGCTATCTTCAGAATTCCCGAAGTGCCTTTTGATTTCGATCATATAGGATCGAAGAATTTCATATGCATCTTCCTCGATATGAAAGACGATACTGTTTATATTGATGATTATAGTTTTGTTCATGGCTGTATTTAGTTAATGGTATAGTTAAATTTCTCTGTTTTCTAAGGATGTCTCCACCGCAAAGACCAATTCTTTCCAAGTAACATCCAATCGTTTCAATACTTCCATCCCCTCGGAAGTAATCTGGTAATATTTTCTTGGTGGACCTGAAGTAGACTCCTTCCAGATGTAACTTAATAGACCGTTATTTTTCAATCTGGTAAGTAATGGATATAGT
This sequence comes from Sphingobacterium sp. NPDC055431, assembly GCF_053644255.1. Taxonomy (NCBI): domain Bacteria; kingdom Pseudomonadati; phylum Bacteroidota; class Sphingobacteriia; order Sphingobacteriales; family Sphingobacteriaceae; genus Sphingobacterium; species Sphingobacterium sp. NPDC055431. The sequence continues at coordinate 154,502 of NZ_JBSHLH010000008.1, read as the reverse complement.
GTTCCTTCAACCACCAACAATTCAGCTTTTTTTAATTCGCTGATAATGTCTGAGGCATATATTTCTCCCCGAGAAATAATTGAAAGAATACAGTATTCCAGTATTCCTTTCCTCATTTGGGTTTGTGTATTTTCAGCTATCATAACAATACAAAGATATATCCTTTGGATGGTACTTTGCAATACATAGTACTATATTTTTTCATAATAACACCATAATCAATTGATTTACAGCTAAATAATTTTTTATCAAAATATCTAACAGCTTGTTGGAAGACAAAAAAATTGATGCAAAAGCTTTTTAATCTGACATTTAAATACGATTTTTATCAACAATGAATTGGATAATAAACTATGCATGGGCAATTATTTGGGCAATTATAATGATGCTCCTCTTATTGTTGCCCGCGAATGACTTTCCAACGGAAGGTTTTTTTCAAGGATTTGACAAGCTGGTCCATACCGGTAGCTTCTACTTATTGACTACTTTAATCCTTTTTGGAAGAGTGGTTGATACCAAAAGAAGAGCAACAAAAGTTAAAACCTTTATCATCGTTTTCTGTGTGGCCTCTTTCTTCGCTTTCTTTACCGAAGGAGCCCAGATGTATTTTACAGATTCAAGACAAGCTGATTGGTGGGATATTTTCGCTGATTATGTAGGAATTGGAATGGCTCTTTTTAGCTATCTGTTATTATACAACAGAAAGTTTCAATATTCCTGATCCTGAAGCGTCGATGGTCTGGCCCTGCAATAAGCAAGTTTAGGCCCGACCGATGCTGACAATATAAATCTTACAATGGGGAATGTGGTTGATCAATGCTTCCGCAGCAGCCGCCATCGTCGCGCCGGTGGTCAACACATCGTCTACCAAAAGGATATGGCTATCAGCCCATTGCTCTCCATTTTTACAATAAAAGGAATCTGCAACATTGCCGATACGGTCTGATCGGTACATCTTGGTCTGACTTTTTTGATATCTCCCACGATGTAGCAATCGAGTATTGACCGGAACATCCATGCCCAGCGACAAACCCGCTGCAATGCATTCGCTTTGGTTATATCCCCGTTTCAGCAATCTTTTAGGATGGAGCGGAACCGGAACGATCATATCTATCTTAGCAAAGTATGGAGATTCCCGTAAGCTTGTTCCATACTTCGTCCCCAAATATTCCCCCACTTGAGGGTGATTATTATACTTCAGGTTATAGATCAATTTTTCCACAATGGAGCCTGATCGCAAATGCAGCATGCAGGCAGCAAATTCGAACGGAAACTTCCCCTTCAGTAATTGCATGGCTTCATTATTTGAATCCATATGGAATGCCGTATAAGGAAGATGAAATAAACAGGAGGTACAGATAATCTCTTCTTGTGCAATCAAGGCCGCGTTACAACCCATGCACAACTCTGGATAAAATAAATGGAGAAACGAACGCCAGTATTGAAGCATTTCAAGCAGTTAAGAGCTTAAAAATAAATCCCGTTCATTAAAAAATAACTGCAATTAGGTTAAGAATTCATTACACTTTCACTTCTTATCATAAATCAACAGTTAAGAACAATTCAGGTTGTATTTTTGTAGACTAATATAAGAAAGGAAAAACAGATGGAATTAGGAATAGGCATGTTTGGGGACTTGCAAATTGATACTCAAACTGGGAAAATACAAGCGCCGAAACAAAGGCTACAGGAAATAATAGAAGAAATCAAATTGATGGATGAAGTGGGTGTTGATTTCTTTGGAATGGGTGAACACCACCGTGCAGATTACGCCGTTGCGGCACCTGAAATTGTGCTTGCTGCAGCAGCAACCGTGACAAAAAGAATCAAACTGGGATCAGCAGTTTCTGTATTGAGCTCGTCTGACCCTGTCAAACTATACCAGGATTTTGCAACCGTGGACTTGATTTCAAATGGTAGGGCAGAAATCATGGCCGGACGTGGGTCTTTCATTGAATCATTCCCACTTTTTGGATATGACTTAAAAGACTACAGCACACTATTTGAAGAAAAACTGGACCTTCTGCTTCGTATCAACAATTCACAGACCGTCAACTGGACTGGTAAACACCGTGCTAGCTTGATCAATCAAAGCATCTACCCAAGAGCGGTCAATGATAAATTACCGATTTGGATTGCAGTGGGCGGTACGACCGAATCCGTAATCCGCGCAGGTAGATTGGGCCTACCGGTCATGTTTGCCATTATTGGCGGCTCGCCGATCAATTTCAAACCTCTATTTGAAATCTATGAACAAGCTTACCAAGATAATGGTCACGACATGAGCAAATACCAAGTCGGAGTGCATATGCACTCCTTCTTCGGAGAAAATTCCAAAGAAATCGCTGATTGGTATTATCCATATTATTCTGCACAGATGAACCGAATCGGAGCATCAAGAGGATGGCCTCCATACCAAAGAACACAATATGACTATGGACGTTCAAACCATGGGCACCTTATCGTGGCCGATGTCAATGAATCCGTAGACAAAATCTTGCAGATCCAAGAAACCTTTGGATTGACCAGGTTCTCTGCACATACAGATGTGGGTAGCCCAGATCACAGTAAAATGATGAAAGCCATTGAAATTTACGGAAACCAAATCATTCCAAAAGTGAAAGCTGCATTGAAATAAACTATTGTTAAAACAAATAAAAAAAGGGCCATGGCCCTTTTTTTATTTGTTTCAATTTATGGAATTTCCAAAATTCCTGCATCACCCTATAAACTTACAATATGAAAAGAAATTATTTTTGGCTCCTCGTTATGCTACTAGCAATGGGAGCATGCTCAAATAAACAGAATGAATCTCAAGCTAACGCTGCGAATGTAGAAATTGTAACCCTTGAAGATAACATACCTGCTCCAGAAGCCAGAATGTTGAAAGGCACTTCCGCTGATAGAAATGAAGCCCCACAAAATGAGCCGCTTCAGAATCAACAAAATTCAAAAGCCAAGATCATCCGTACAGGGAACATATCACTAGAATCCAAAAAAATTGAGCAAAGTAAAGCCAGTCTGGATGCGCTGTTAAAAAAACACAATGCTTATTACGAACAAGAAATCACGAATAACAACAATGATTTCACCTCCTATAACCTCAGCATCCGTGTCCCAGCAAATGCCTTTGACCATTTCTTGAATGAACTGGAAAATGGAGAGGATAAAGTAACCGAGAAAAACATCAGTGCAAGAGATGTTTCTATTGAATATTATGATATAGAGTCAAGGCTTAAAAGCAAAAGAGCATTCCTTGAACGCTATCAGAATATGGTCAGCAGTGCGAAAAATGTAAAGGACCTACTTGAAATCCAAGAACAGATCCGACAATTGCAGGAAGATATTGAGAGTAGTGAAGCGACCATGCGAAATCTGAGCAATCAGGTAAACTATAGCACAATTACCATCAATCTTTTCGAATACCAAGCTAATCTCCCAATGGGCAGTAATTCCTTTTGGGTAAAAATCAAGGATTCATTGGTTTTTGGCTGGAATATGATCCAGACCATAGCTTTAGGCATCATCAGCTTATGGCCAGTGTGGACAATTGTTATCCTCGTGTTGTGGGCAATCCAGAGAATCAGAAAAAACAGGAAAGCAAAGAAGATTAATTCTCAAGAATAATTGAGCTACAATCCTTCCTGTCCATGATCAGGAAACTTGCAGAAAAAGCTTTTTGGCGGATATAGGAACCGAGATCCAGATCCTGCTGCGAAATGGGAATGATCCTTTGGATATTTCTCCTCTCCAAAAATACCAAAAAGGCTTTTTCTGCATTTACACTGCTTAAATACCCCGGAATAACCAGACCAGTTTCTTCTTTGATCTGATCACTGTAATGATAGGGAGCCAAGATCATCAAGGTGTCCCAAGGAAAACAGTTCATCTGCTGGAAATCAATCTTCCCTTCGGATACACTCCGCCTAAATTCTTTCTTAAAATCTCGAATACAAAAATTGGTTCTCACCTGCTTACAAGACAGAATAAAGATGGGCAGCATGCACATCAAAATCCTGATTACCTTTCCTTTATCCATCAGCCAATGATTATATGCCCAATAATAAATATTCGGAAAGAAATTTAACGAAGCAAAGAAAAGAGATAACAAATTGATAATGATAATTTATTGCATAACACCTTGATTGGCTCTACAAGAATATTATTACTTCTAGCTTATAATTTTTGATGTATCTTTGTAACGTGGAAAAAGCAGTAAAAACGGTAGATATCAGGAGCTTGAGTTTAGCTCAATTAAAGGATGCACTTGTTGAAATGGGTGAACAGGGTTTTCGTGCCAAGCAGATTTACGAATGGCTATGGCAAAAATCCTGTACTGATTTCGATGAAATGAGCAACCTGAGCAAGTCATTGCGCGAAACCCTGAAGGCCAATTTTACCATCAACGCCGTTAAGGTAAAACAATCCCAGATCAGCTCGGATAAAACCATAAAAAGTACATTCAGCTTATACGACAACAACGTAATTGAAGGAGTCTTGATTCCTGCAGACGACCGCATGACGGCCTGTGTGAGTTCTCAGGTGGGCTGTAGCTTGACTTGCAAATTCTGTGCTACCGGTTATATGGACCGTAAGCGAAACTTGAATGCCGATGAGATCTATGATCAGGTCGTATTGATCGCAAAACAGGCGGAAGAAAAATATGGACATCCATTGACCAATATCGTCTATATGGGCATGGGTGAACCTTTGTTGAACTACAGCAACATGATGAAATCGGTGGATCGCATCACTTCCCCAGATGGTCTGAACATGGCGGCGAAACGAATTACAGTTTCCACTGCCGGAATCGCCAAAATGATCAAGAAATTAGGGGACGATGAAGTTCGCTTTAATCTTGCACTTTCACTGCACGCGGCAAACGATGACAAAAGGAATGAAATCATGCCGATCAATGAACAGAACTCATTGGCAGCACTGGCTGAGGCATTGAAATATTTCTATGCTAAAACAAAGAGCCCGATTACTTTCGAATACATTGTTTTCCATAATTTCAATGATGAACTACAGGATGCCAAAGAGTTGGCAAAATTCTGCAAGAATGTACCTTGCAAGGTCAATATCATCGAATATAACCCAATTGCTTTGGCAGATTTCGTGAATGCAGAAGCGGATAAGATCGATCAGTTTGCCACTTACTTACGTAGCCAAGGCGTGATCACCAATGTGCGCAGAAGTAGAGGAAAAGATATCGATGCGGCCTGTGGTCAATTGGCCATCAAGGATAAAGATAAAGAAGTCATCGAGGCATAAAAATAGAAAAAGGCATTTCGAAAGAAATGCCTTTTTTAATATCCTTATTATCCGTGGATCTGTTCTTTCTTACCGTAGGATTGGATAAGATTTCCTTCAAACTCCAACCATTCTTTCCAACGCTTATCTACATCCACATCTTTTGTGTATTTCTTGGCAAAATTCAGGAAGGTGGTGTAATGGTTCGCTTCCGAAACCATAAGATCATGATAGAACTTCGCCAGATCCTGATCCTTGATATTCTTGGACAATACCCTGAATCGTTCACAGCTCCTTGCTTCGATCATCGCAGCGAACAATAGCCTATCGATAAAAGCTTGGTTTCTGGAACCATCTTTCTTGGCAAATTTCATCAACTGCCCAACATAATCATCCTTTCTTTCGCGACCTAGTTCATAACCACGCTCCTTGATGATATCGATCACCATCTTGAAATGCTCCATCTCTTCAATGGCTATGGCAGTCAGCTCATGCACCAGATCCTCAAGTTCAGAATTCTGGGTAATCAATGAAATGGCATTCGAAGCTGCCTTCTGTTCACACCAGGCATGATCCGTCAAGATCTCTTCCAAATTAGATTCCGCGATATTGGCCCATCTTGGGTCTGTCAAAAGTTTTAGTCCTAACATAGCATTGAAAATTTCCACAAAGGTAATGAAAACAAAATCATCCCCCTAAATACATGAAATAATGCTAATTTGCAGCATGGGAAAAAGAATGTTTATCATCGGTTTGGTTTGGCCTGAACCGACCTCCTCTGCGGCAGGTTGGCGAATGCTGCAGCTCATCGATCTATTTAATTCCCAAGGATTTGAAATCACCTTTGCCTCAGCCGCCAGTAAATCTGAACATAGCTTCCCCTTAGAAGCCAAAGCTGTAGCTGAGGTTGAGATCAAACTGAACGACTCCTCCTTTGATGAATTTATCAAAGATCTAAATCCAGACTTTGTACTTTTCGACCGTTTCATGATCGAAGAGCAATATAGCTGGCGGGTTGCGCAGGCCTGTCCTCAGGCTATACGCATTTTGGACACCGAAGACCTGCATTTCGTTAGGCAAGCACGCCAAGAAGCCTATAAAAAAGGATTAGATTTCAACGCTGACATGCTCTATTCCGACCTGGCGAAACGGGAATTGACCGCCATTTACCGCTCGGATCTCAGTTTGATCATATCCGAATATGAAATGGAGCTCCTTCAGGAAGAGTTTGCCATCAATCCACAAATATTAAGCTATTTACCTTTCCAGATCCACCATCAAGAACAGAAACAATTAGGATTTGAGGATCGGGAACATTTTACCTTTATCGGCAATTTCCTCCATGAACCTAACTGGAAAACCGTACAACGCATCAAGGAAATCTGGCCTTCGATCCGAAAGCAATTATCTAAAGCAGAAGTGCATATCTATGGTGCCTATCCCAGCGATAAGGTTTGGCAACTCAACCAGCCAAAGCAAGGCTTCCGTATTATGGGAAGGGCCGAGCATGCAGTAGATACCCTAAAAAAATACCGCATTTTATTGGCTCCAATACCTTTCGGCGCAGGACTGAAAGGCAAATTTATCGATGGCTTGTTCGCTGGGATTCCATCAATCAGTAGCAAGGTCGGCGCAGAAGCCATGTTTAACGGCCATGAATGGCCAGGTGAAATTGCAGATGAAACCGATGAAATTGTTGACAAAGCCGTCTCGCTGTATAAAGACCAGCATGCATGGGAAAGTGCAGCAAATAGATCACAGCAGATTTTAGAATCCTTGATCGATCCAGATTGGGGTAAAGACTTCATAACCGACCTTGAAAAAATCCAACAAGCACCCGATACCCACCGTCGCAAAAACATGATAGGCCAAATTCTCTGGTCCAATCAATTCCTTTCCAGCAAATACCTATCCCAGTGGATTGAAGAAAAGAACAGGAAATAAGAACCGCAGCCGCTCTTTCAACGGGTTTTGAACCAGGATGCCCATCGGCTTCGCTCAGGGTACGGGATGAGAGGATGGACCAAGATCATGGAATGAACCAGGATGCAAAGGATAGGAGGATGGACCAAGATTTGAAAAAGCCACCCCCTCTAGAGGTTGTGCAGCGCAAAAAAATGTCCCTTTCTGTGTCACCCTGACGAAGGAAGGGTCTCGGAATTTTACAGAATTTATCCAAATAAGAAAGCTAAGAATGGTATTGGCGTACAGTTCCTGCACCTTCGGTGCAGCATGACACGCATAGTAGTAGAGAACCGTACAGATTCCTCACTGATCGTTCAGAATAAAAATGCGCTAAAGAGGGATTCAGAGTGAAACGAAGAATCTATTTTTTGTTTTTTTAGGATCGCCGTCATTTCGAAATCGTAAGATGAGAAAACTATTTCAAATGAAGTTTGGATAGTTCCGAGACCCTTCGGGGAGCCCTCAGGGTGACACAAAAAGGGTATAGAAAAATATTCCACCCCGCTAGGGGTTAGCCGGTTTAAACTATCAATTTCTATAAAGATGCCACCCCCTCTGGGGGTTGTATAGCGCAAAAAAATGTCCCTTTCTGTGTCACCCTGACGAAGGAAGGGTCTCGGAATTTTACAGAATTTATCCAAATAAGAAAGCTAAGAATGGTATTGGCGTACAGTTCCTGCACCTTCGGTGCAGCATGACACGCATAGTAGTAGAGAACCGTACAGATTCCTCACTGATCGTTCAGAATAAAAATGCGCTAAAGAGGGATTCAGAGTGAAACGAAGAATCTATTTTTTGTTTTTTTAGGATCGCCGTCATTTCGAAATCGTAAGATGAGAAAACTATTTCAAATGAAGTTTGGATAGTTCCGAGACCCTTCGGGGAGCCCTCAAGGTGACACAAAAAGGGTATAGAAAAATATTCCACCCCGCTAGGGGTTTTCTACAAACATTTCACCTTCCGAAGGAAGCTCTTTGTCCCCGGCTCATTTCCAATGGCGGAAAAATGGAAAGAATGCCGTTGGCCTGTGCGATGGGTTTGGCCTTGGATGCTTTCAAGAAATTCTCCCATCAAAAGGGAGAATTTTGAAGAACGGCATCCTCGACATCAAGGCATTCTTTTCATGTGTGATGGATGGTGCGAAAAGCCATCTTAAATGAGCCGAAGCCTTTTGGTTACTTTTGGGCTTCAAAAGTAACGAAGAAAACCATTTGGCTAGCCCTAAAATCAAAAAAGGCACACCCGTAAAACGCATGTGCCAGTTCTCAAAATTAAGTTTAACCTAACGTCTCGTAAATACTATTGTTCTAGTTGTTGTACCAGATACATTAACACCAGTGAATTTCTTGATTGAACCAATCAAGCTCTCTTGGATTTGATAAGTTACCCCATCAAAAACCAACGTTTTCTTTTCTGGCATTGAATAAGGGATTGCAGGAGCAAAATTTGCATCCTTCAGCATAATGTATGCGTTGTTGTTTGCCCTGAATTCGATGTATTGTGTTTCATCGTCACCTACCAAGGTATCTACCTCTGGTTCTTTACCCTCTTCTTTGGTCGTTTCCACTACAGAAAACCACTTGTTTGCACGAAGTAAATTCAATGCAGTATCACGTTCAGCATAGTTTAACGTCTCCTTGCTACAAGAAGCCAATCCTATTGCCATTAACCCCAAAATCATTAACTTTTTCATAATGCTTGTAAAATAGTTTCTATATAAATTTTCAATTTACTCCTCGGGCATACTTCCAATCATTATGCCAAGAACTGTTAAGAAAATGAATGAAGCCTTTGTAATAGAATAACATTCTATCGATTTTATGCTCATAACCAAGAGTTAAGGCTGAAAATTGGATAAAAAAAACACCTTTGAAAAATATTACCAAAGGTGTATCCATCGCTATTGAATTAATTAATTCGCTATTGAGGTCTGTTGTTTTCGATGATATAATAGATAATATAAAAGCAAGGTCAAGAGGATCAACCCGCTTACGATCATATACATTTTTGCATAGCCAAAATAGGATGCCACGACGGCCAGAGCAAAGGCTCCCAGTCCAAATCCACTATCGTAAAATAGAAAGAAGGTTGCTGTAGCTGAACCGGCTTTGTCCACAGGACTTAATTTGATGGTGATGGTCTGGAAACTTGGGAATATCGCACCGTAAGCAACCCCTAGAATCACACCAGAAAGTAAGATCTGAAACATGGAAGTAGCTGATCCCATGATCATCAGGCCAAGGGCAAATATGATCAATGAAGGAATGATCAAATAACTAGGTCCTTTGGAATCCAATAACTTCCCTATGATGGGGCGGGTTACCATGATGCTGATAGCGAAGGTGATAAAATAATACATAGCCGCTATCGGCATGCCTAACTCGGTCGTATAAACCGCCATAAAGGAGATAATGGAGGAATATGAGAAAGCAAACAACATCGCTGAAATGCAGACCGGGACGGCCTTCATTTCAATAAAGTTTGAAAAACTGAATTTCTGCTTTCCAACTTTGGCAGGTACTGCGTGTTTAACTGTTTCTGGATTTTTTATGAACAAGGTCAATAGCCAACTTATGACCGAGAAGATTGACGCCACAAGGATCAAGACCTCGAAGCCAAATGAATTTAAGATATACAGTCCCAAAGCTGGCCCAAGCACCATGGAGAGGCTCATCGCCAAGCCATAATAGCCAACTCCCTCGCCCTTTCTGCTAGTGGGAACCATAGTGATGGCCATGGCGGCATGTGCCGTTGTGGAAAGCGAATGGAAAACCCCGTGTATCATCCGAACAAGCAGCAATGGTACTATGGCATGAATCCCAAGATACATAAATGAACAGACCACAAATAAAAACATGGTAATAACGGAAATCTTTTTAGATCCGATTCGATCTGAAATCACCCCGGAAAACGGACGTAACAATACAATCCCCAACAGATAAACGGAAACAACCAAACTCATGTCTCGAGCAGTACCGCCCATATGCTGCTTGATCGCCAATGGCATGGATGATAACAGCATATAGAAGTTTACAAAAAGAAAGAAACAGCCTAAACAGGATAATACAAAATCCCTCGTCCAAATTTTATTCGTATTCATATTGAGGCACAAAGGTCCACAATTAACACTAGCTGTTTTTTATATAATGGGACATAAATTATATTTTTCTAGCCAAACCTTTCTATCTTTGACCTTACTATGGAAAAGGATTTCTTAAAATGGGTAAGTACAGAGGATCAGCAGGTCTTGACCTTTCAGATGAAACCCGAACATTTCGATTTCCATTCTCACGCCAAAGCCCAGCTTACCCTGTTGGAGGGTGGTCTAACCTATTTGCATACAAGAGAAAAGGCTTATTTTATTCCTTCCTATCACTATGTATGGATACCTCCACATTTGGAGCACAAATTTAGCCATCAGCGTGAACAACATGTACTGGTCCGGAACCTTTATATCCCATTAAGTAAGAAACAGCTCAAACCTTTCCATCAGGAAATCGGGATTTTCCCGGCACATCCCTTGATTATTGAAAGCCTAAAATTCTGCGGAACTTCGGTTTTCAACAAAGGAGAGGAACAACACAACTTTCTTCATTCCATGGTCCAGCTACTTCCTCAATTGAGTCCCATGCGGTTCAGTTTATCCTTGCCAACATCCAATCAACATCAACTCAAGCCCATACTTTCCTATATCAGCAATATGCTCCATACCGATCTGCGATTGGAAGTCGTTGCGAAAAAATTCAATCTCGGTGTACGGAGCTTGAGCCGATTGTTTGAGCAGCATCTACATACCTCATTCTTGCAATTTGTCAAGACCGCCCGCATAATCCGTTCCATTGAATTAATCCTTGCCAGAGAAAGGAGCATCAGCGAAATAAGTTATGCCGTAGGCTATAAAAGCATCGCTTCCTTTTCCAACACCTTTCTCCAGACGACGGGCAAAAGACCTACAGATTTTGCAAATGATTTGTTACTGAAATAGAATTTAGTGTTTCAAATACACTATATAACGGATTGAATTGTTATATTTAGTCAAACTATTTTTTTATGAAAACATTAAAAGGACCGGGCATTTTCCTAGCCCAATTTATAGCCGATGAAGCACCGTACAATAATTTAGAAACCATTAGTAAATGGGCGAGCTCATTGGGTTTTAAAGGTGTACAGATCCCGACTAATGACCCAAACTTCTTTGATGTGCAGAAAGTTGCGGAAAGCAAAACCTATGCAGATGAAATCAAGGGAAAACTTAAAGAACAAGGGGTTGAGATTACAGAGTTATCTACCCACCTTCAAGGTCAATTAGTGGCGGTTCATCCTGCCTATGATAAACTTTTTGATGGATTCGCTCCTGAAAAATATAGAAATAACCCTAAGGCCAGAACCGAATGGGCTATCGACCAATTGAAGTTAGCGGCCAAAGCTTCAGCTAACCTGGGCCTTAATGCCCATGCGACATTCAGTGGAGCCTTGTTATGGCATATGGTCTATCCTTGGCCTCAACGTCCTGCCGGTGCAGTCGAAACAGGCTTCAAGGAATTAGCAAAAAGATGGCTTCCAATTTTGGATGAATTCGACAAAAATGGCGTGGATGTTTGTTACGAAATCCATCCCGGTGAAGACCTACATGATGGGGTAAGTTATGAGCGCTTTCTAGAAGCGGCAAACAACCACCCAAGAGCTTGCATACTATACGATCCATCCCATCTATTATTACAGGGCATGGATTATTTAAGCTATATCGATCATTACCATGAGCGTATCAAGATGTTCCATGTTAAAGATGCGGAGTTTAACCCAACGGGTAAACAAGGTGTTTATGGCGGTTACTCAGGCTGGGTAGAACGCGCAGGAAGGTTCCGTTCATTAGGAGATGGACAGGTGGACTTCAAGGGAATCTTTAGTAAACTGGCTGCTTATGATTTTGATGGATGGGCAGTAATGGAATGGGAATGTGCCTTGAAAAATTCGGTTGATGGTGCAACAGAAGGTGCAGAATTTATCAAGAACCATATTATCAAAGTTACCGATAAAGCATTCGACGATTTCGCAGCAACTGGAGCTGATGAAAACTTCAATAGAGAAATATTAGGTATTTAATCGCCTATAAAATATAAGATCTGAAACAGTAGTAGCCCCAAGCTGCTGCTGTTTTTTTTATGTATATTGATCCGGTCAAGGAAATTTATTCAAGCATGAAATCTTTGGCAATAAAAATGACCAATTTTTAATCCAAGTAAATCCCTAAATAAGTTGTTGATCTGAATTGGACCTTATTCGAGACACATTCCGAATTTTAGCAATATGGCTCGAATATGGGTAAAACCATTCTCGAAGAATCTTCCCCAAACTCACTCCATTTTTCTTTAATCCCGAAAAAGTTTTCACAGAAAAATACAGCTTTTAAGTGAATTATTGGATGCCGTTTCTAGCCGGAATTCTATCCATTTTAGCTTAATTATTAAGCATTTAATCAAAGTATATTTTGTCTTAAATTGTTGTTATTTTAATTATTTCACATTTTTTAACAACAAAAAAGGTTTGTTGGCGTTTAAGTATTACGTATCAATGTAACAAACTTGATATAATGGTTGTCAAAAAAGCACTAATCCTTGTTCTCGCAACAAGTTTTGATAACCAACTTTTGAGCGGAATTCTATTAAGAAAATTACCCTGATAAATAATTAACATATGATGCAAATCCTTTACCGTTCGCTTTTCTTAGCATGTGCTCTCATGCTCTTTTGCCATCAAGGACGGGCAAGCGCCACAGAAAAGAATCACAAACTAGAAACAAACTTTAAAATCAATCCCCACCATCATTCCATTGATTCCTTAGATATCATTGGTAAGATTACTGACTCCACTGGAACAGCCATTGAGGGCGTAGTGGTAACAGAGCAGGGGACAACAAACAGTGTGCTATCCAATGAAAATGGCGAATACAAAATCGCGGCCAACCCAAATGGGATGTTGGTCTTTTTAAAATCGGGATTTGCCACACAGGAAGTTCATGTCAACAACCAAAAACAGTTGGACGTGAAGATGCTGGTTGCAACTCCAGAAACGGAAGCTGCTGAAACAGAAGGCACAGAACAAACCGATAGTTCGGCAACCCAAACGGACAGTACCCAAGTACAGACCGACAGTACACAGACGGCAGTTGCGACAGACAGTACCGCACAGACCGATTCGGCTGTTGCAGCACCTACTGGTCAAAATGTGATCACAGGTACAGTTAGCGGCCCATCAGGCCCTCTTCCGGGAATTACCGTGAAAGTAGTCGGAACGGATCTAAGTGCCAGTACCGATGAAAATGGTAAATTCCAGATCGCTGCCGATGCAAAAAGTAGGATCCGTTTTTCGTCCGTAGGCTACAAGACCATTACCCAGACTGTGGGAAACCGAAAGGATATCCAAGTTGTGATGGCGACAGAAACCAATACGATTGAATCCGTTCAGGTGGTTGCTGTAGGTTATGGTACGATGAAAAGAGCAACCCTACCAACGGCGGTATCCAGTATCGGTGCCAATGAAATCGAAGATGAGGTATTGCCTAGTGTAACCCAGGCCATCCAAGGTAAAGCCGGTGGTGTACAGGTTACCCAAAAATCGGGTTCACCAGGTGGTGGTATCAGTATCCGTGTTCGTGGTACAACCTCCATCAATGCCAGTTCTGATCCACTATATGTGGTAGATGGAATCCCCGTGAACAGTACGACCAACTTTACAGGTGGTTCCACGTTTGATTTCGGTGGTGGTACCCAAGGGATCAATGTGCTGTCATCCATCAACCCTTCGGATGTTCAATCCATTGAAGTCCTGAAAGATGCGGCCTCTTCATCCATCTACGGTTCCAGAGCGGCTAATGGTGTGGTATTGATCACTACGAAAAAAGGACTTGCTGGACAGAGCCAGTTTACATTCAACATGTATGAAGGTTTCTCCCAAGTTCCGAAAGAAAGATATTATGACTTCATGAATACGGCACAGTACCAAGATTACATGAAAGACTATTATAGAATCTTGCAAGAGCAAGATCCGTCAAAGCCTATCCCTGATCAAATCTTTGCTAACCCAGGTATCAATACCGATTGGCAAAATGCAATTTTCAGGACTTCTCCAACCAGGAACTACGAGCTTGCAGCAAGTGGTGGAAGCGATAAGACACAATATTATACTTCGGTTGGTTACATGAAACAAGGCGGTGTATTGCTTTCTTCAGATTTTGACCGCTTAAGTGGGCGCTTGAACTTAAATCACCAACACAGTGACAAGTTAAGGTTCGCGACCTCGATCAATTTGACCAGAGCGACAAACCATCGTGTACAGGAAGAGAATTCGAAAGAAGGATCGACCAAATCGGGGATCTTCTCTCCACCGAATATTCCGGTATATGGTGAGAATGGAAATTATTACTATGACCAAGTCAGGTTGACCAGGGAGAACCCAGTTGCCATGCTTGAATTGCCAACAAATAAGGCACAGACTTACCGCATCTTGGCAAATGCCAGTGCAGAATATAACATCATCCCTGAATTATTGTTGAAGACCAGTTTTGGTACAGATTTAAGCTTTATTGATGAGACTTTCTTCATGCCCCCAACTGGTTTGCGTTCATATGCCAGTCAGGGTGGTATAGGAGCAAGCAGAAGTACGCGTGACCAATTATGGATCAATGAGACGACCTTGACCTTTGACAAGACCATGGGAGACCATTATATCAATGCATTGGGAGGTTTCTCGGTTCAAGGTTCTCGTTTAGAATTTACCCATGCACAAAGGACCGGATTCCCGAACAATGATATCCCTTATGTAACTGCAGGGGGTGTGATCACCGGAGCCAATGCATATCCAGAAGAATGGGCCATTGCATCAGGTTTTGCAAGAGCATCTTATGTGTACAAAGACAAATATATTGTCAATGCGAATGTTCGTATGGACGGTTCATCACGCTTCGGTTCTGACAACCGTTGGGCAGTTTTCCCATCCATGGCTGCAGCTTGGAGGATTTCTGAGGAAGACTTCCTGAAAGACAACAGCACGTTCAGCGACTTGAAATTGAGAGCCAGCTGGGGTATCACCGGTAACCAGAACATCGGTAACTATGCCAGCCGTTCATTATACTCAAGCGGAAACAACTACATGGGCCAAGCCGGTTTTATTCCAAACGTACTTGGTGACAAGGGTTTGAAATGGGAAACCACAAGACAATGGAACGTGGGTGTAGATGCTGGTTTCTTCAATGATAGGATTTCCTTATTGGCAGATTACTACTACAAGAAGACCACGGATCTGTTGATCGGTCTACCGATCTTGACCAGTTCAGGATTTATCAACCGTTTCACCAACTCTGGAGATATTGAAAACAAAGGTTTCGAATTTGAATTAAGCAGCAAAAACTTAGTGGGCGAATTCAAATGGAGCACATCCCTGAACATGACTTTCAATAGAAATAAAGTTTTGGCTTTGCCAGAAGGACTGACTGAAATGCGCGGTGGTGTAGGTGATCTGAACAGAGCTGTTCCAGGAATGCCATTAGGTGTTTTCTATGGCTGGAAAGCTTTGGGTGTTAATCCAGAAACAGGTATGATCGATTACCTAGGCAAGAATGGTGAAGCTGTAGCACCTACAAATTATGAAGACCATGTGATGATCGGTGATCCGAATCCACAGTTCTTTGGTGGTATCAGCAATAACTTTGAGTACAAGAATTTTGACTTGAGCATTTTAGGTCAATTCTCTTATGGCAATGATATCTTCAACTACAACTTGGCATCGGGTTTAGAGGGCTTCAACCCGAGTTCTAACCAATTTGTTGATTTTGTAGACAGATGGCGCGAACCGGGAGACATCACGGATGTTCCAAGACCAGCACCGGGAAGCTTAGACAATGGAGCGGTATCCTCACGCTTTGTAGAAGATGGCTCTTTCTTCAGGATCAGAAATATCACCTTAGGTTATTCCCTTCCTAACGAGATTGCGGAACGCATCAAGATGAAGAGATTACGTTTCTACGTAACGGTTCAGAATGCCTACGTATTTACCAAATACAGAGGATATGACCCAGAGGTTAGTTCTAGCCACGGCGGAGCAAACACAGGTTTAATTTACGGTTATGACTATGGAAGTTATCCACAACCAAGGATTTTCACAACAGGTATTAACTTAACTTTCTAAGAGTCGCGAATATGAAAATGAAAAATAGAATATTATCCATATGTTTCGTTGCATTGACAGCGGTTTCACTGAGTTCATGCAACAAGTTTTTAGACAAAGACCCTTTGGGGCAGATTGCAGAAGATGAGTTTTTCAACTCGGAAACGAATGCAAATGCTGCCGTAATCGGTGCATATAGGACCATGACCAGTCCTTTTTCCTATGGTCAATCCACCTTGGTCGTTCCTGAATTTTCAGCGGTGCATGTAAGGCATTCTGCGGTCTATCCAGAGTATGAGACCTTCGCCAGCCATGAAATCCAAGCTATCAATCCTTGGACTTCCAATATGTGGCAGGCCTTGTACGCAACGATCAATGCGGCAAATAATGTGATCGATGAAGTTCCCAACATGGACGGTTCCATGATTTCGGAAGAAAAGAAAAAGATCTTTATCGGAGAGGCAAAATTCATCAGAGCCTTAAATTACTTTTTCTTGGTCAGAGCTTTTGAAAGGGTTCCCCTAAAATTAAAAGCGACGAAAGAAGGTGATGATATAAAAACTCCTCAGGCAAAGAAAGAGGATACCTACGCACAGATCGTCAAGGACCTAACTGAGGCTATCGCTGCCTTACCGAAGGAAAACCCTTATACTGGCGATGCAGGTAGAGGAAGAGCCTCGCATTGGGGTGCAAAAGCCTTATTGGCCAAGGTATATCTATACCAAGCTGCCTTTACCAATGATTACAAGAAAGCCGCTGACTTGGCCAATGAAGTGATTACTTCGGGAGGTTTCAGTTTGGTGTCAGATTTCAGTACCATCTGGACAACCCAGAATACAAACGAAGCAATCTTTGAACTGCAATTTGATGACCAGGTGACCAATCCATTGGCAGCAGTAGCCAATGATAATCCATCGGTTTTGTTCTTTGCAAAGGATTCAACGGTACTGGACCTGTATGAAGATGCTGATAAGCGAAAAGCATTTACCATCAAAAAAGGAAGCAATGACAACTACTTCATGGGTAAGTTTCCAAACTTTTCGCCCTCAAGCCAAAATGTTACGGTCATCCGATTGGCAGAACTGTATCTAATCCATGCAGAAGCGAAGGCAAGGGTAGACAATAGCGTAAGCCAGGCTGCTTATAATTCATTAAAGATGGTCCAGGATCGTGCCGGAGTATCCAAAGCAATTGGTTCCTTTGGCAGCCTTGCAAATTTCATCACTGCTGTTCAGGAAGAAAAAGAACGCGAACTGATGTTTGAGGGTGAGACCTGGTTCGATTTTGTTCGGACAAAATTGGCGATGAAAAAGTACAAGACATTAACCAAGGAGGAGTTTATGGTCTATCCAATACCTACAGCCCAAATATCTTTAGGTGGAGGATTGACACAGAATCCAGGTTATTAGTAAATAAATGATTCATGGGAAAGGAGGCTGAATGGCCTCCTTTTTTTATGTGCTTACCTATCCTGAACCCGATATAGTTTATCCCGGTCCAAGAGGTAAATATGCTCTTTATCTAAAGCATAAATGGCATGTGATTCCCCGATAAAGGTGGAGCTATCAGAACGCAATAATGGTTTCAATGTCATATCTCCTCGATCCAATTTATAGGCAAAGGCTGTACGTCCATCGTCATTATCCGAAGCCATGCTGGTCACATAGATATCTTGACCTAATCCGGTGATATCGGTAAGGGTTAAATAATCGCCTTCGTTATAGATCTCGATTGGGTTGAAAGGTTTTGGAAAATCCAGTCTTGTCCAGTTTTTGGCCAAGTCGGTCGATCTCCAAAAGGATCTGGAACCTGCTGCAAACAATTCATTGGGATTGACCGACCATAAGGATCGCAGCGTCGCATCCGTATTGTATTGCATATTGGAAGTGATATCCTGCCAGGTTTTACCAGCATCAGTAGTGATATAGGTTATCCCAATGGAATCATCCAAAATAATCCATGTCTTTTGGTCCAAGATAGATAGTTCAACCAAGGCATAATCCTTGAGAACCGACCCTTCCAAATCTATCGCTTCCCAGGTGTTCCCTGCATCTTTGGTCGACATCATGATAGGTCTTCCGTTGTCTTTCCTTTGACCTACAACTATTCCAAAACTATCATTTAAGAAACGGAGCTTATACCAAGCAATGCTTGCCTCCGAGGAGTATAAGGATTGGGAATTGAATACCTCCCATTTTTCAAGATTCTGGTCGGTCCTGAATACATATTTACTTTCTCCTAAAACAAAGATGTGCTCTTTGGTCTTGGCTATACTATGGAAAGCATTTGCAAACCTGGAAAAGTCTAAGGCCTTCCAGTTTTTCCCTGCATCGGTTGTAGCACGTATGCTGAGATTGGTACCACCTACAATCAGACCTTTTAGGGGGCTGAGAAACAATACGTCATTGAAAAAACTAAAGGAGAGATCATTATTTTGATATAGGATATCGGCTTCCGTTCCATTTGCAGCATTTTTTATCTTCGATGGCTGAAATGGAATATCGAAACTATAGTTTTCCTTTTCAGTCAATTCGGGAACTTTGTCGATCGAAATGTAATTTTCATTGACCTGAGCTTTGCAGGAGCTAAAAAATGAACAGCTAAGAACCGAAATCAGGATCGCTTTATAGCTCCATTTGATAGTTAGGGTGATTTTCATAGGCGAGGATTTTTAAGACCCAACTTCTTGCAGGAAGGATTCAAGGTCACTGTCTTTGGAAAGACCAAACTTCTGTTTCAATCTATATTTGAACATCCGGACTGATTGGGCTTCAATGTGCAGCACTTGGGCAATCTGCTTGGTTGACATCTGTAAATAGATGTATGCACAGTACCGCAGATCTAATGGAGTCAGTTTTTGGTTCGCTTTTTCAATCAATTGAGAGAAGAAAGTCGGGTGCAATTGCTGGATCTGCCATTTAATATCATCGAAATCTGCATTCAAGAGGGTTTCTTCACGCAACAAACGTTGAATATCGCGCGAATCACCATCCTGCAATTTGGATTGGATCTGCTTGAGCATATCATTTTTGTGCTCAATGATCAGTGAATTGGCAAGGGCTTCTTTTTGTAGCTGTTGATGTTTCAGCTCCAAAAGATCCTGCTCGGCCTTTAACCTAGCTTGCTCTTCCCTCTCCAACTTTACCTGCATTTCGGCATTCAACTCAGCATCTTCTTTTTCCATCGCCAATTTCTTTTCGCGTTCGATGGAATAACGAAGTTTGAAGTGATAGGACCTAAACATAAAGGCCAAGCCAAGGGTGGCCAGTATAGCCAATCCACCATAGAGGTAGTTCTGTCTCTGGCGCAAATCAGCCGTTTCTCCCAAAAGCTTTAGTTGTTGATCTTTTTTCTCGGTTTCATACTGGATTTCCAGCTTTTGGGTATTGGTAATCTGCTCCTGATCGAAGTTCTGTTTCAGGACGCTTTCCGACTTTTTCTGGTAATTCAGCGCAGAGGTGATATCACCCTTTTTCTCAGAAAGGTCTGCAAGATGCTTATAGAGCAGGTATTCCAATCGGAACAGGGAATTATCCCTTCGGGAGTCCAATCGGCTGACTCCCTGGATCAGATATTGTTCTGCCAAGGCAATATTTCCTTCTTTGATAGCAAAATCACTTTTGATGCCGTATATGTTGATCCATCTGCTGAACCTCGCGCGATCGTTTTTAAGTTCTATTTCCGCTTCATCCAAATACTTATAGGCTTGTTCCTTTCTCTTGGCAATCGGGCCATTATCAAACTCCAGATAATAGTTGGCCAAATTAATGGATGCCACAACAAAGGTATTGCTGCTCACCTCGGCAGGAAATTGCTCAAAGAGTTGATAGGCCTTTTCCAGGTGGTAGAAATTGCTGTCGATATCCTTTTGTTCATTGGTCTTCCTATATCTATTTAAGTACACGCTGGCAAAACCGAGATGGACATTGGCGATGTAGTTCTTATTGTTGGTCTTTTTGGCGTATTTATCACATTCTTGGATATAATGCTGCATTTTGTCGTTTTCATCCCAACCTGTGTAAGTCGCATAGATCAAGTAGTTGAAATAATAATTGAGATTATCTACGTTCTTTTCATTTTCCAAAAGCTTGAGGGCTTCCTTGGAATCCTTGATGACTTCATCAGTCAGGTTCAGGTAGCTATTTAAGAATGCTTTCGCTCTTAAAGCCATCGCTTTGCTGATGGGGCTATTGGTTTTGTCCTGTTGCTCGATGACGATATCTACGGCTTGACTTCCCAGTTTCAAGCTGTCCCTTTCCAATAGGATTCCGCTCTTGAAGGTATTCAGATAGATAAGATCATCGGGGCCATTGGCGGGATTCTTAAGGGCTTGGTTAAGGATTTCTAAAGATTTATCGTCCTGATTTTTCAGGTTTAGGAGCTCCACTTGCTTCACCACATCCTCAGTGCCATCGAGTAGGCTTTGTCCCCATACCGTAACCGTATTAAGCAAAAGAAAAAGGATCAGGATATTTCTCATATGGATAATTGAACAAAAATTGGAATTGGCAATCTATTATTTTTTTTTGATAGAATGGTTTCTTCAGGAAAGAATCAAAAACCTAGCCAAGGAATTATAGCGCTGTAAGCCAGATTGTTGCGTTTTCTGTATATACTTTGTATATACAGAGTTGGAGCCTGTATACAGATTGTGCTCAACCGTGTGCTGAAGTTTCCGAAAATGTTTAAGAAATTTAAATTGAAGAAAAGAGAGCTTTAGAGTTCCGTAATTAGGTTACAGAGAGAAAGGCTTCACACACATTATTAAATTCAGGAAGAAATATGAGTTCAAAAGCACAAGCAGTATTAAGTTATCTGGGAATCCTTTGGTTGCTGGCCTATTTTGCGGGGAAAAATAATAGGGATCAATTCAGCGCCTACCATTTGCGCCAAGGTCTGGGGTTAATCATCTCCTCCTTTTTGTTCGTGATCATTCTGTCCATATTAATGGCTGTAGCTCCATCTATTGCCTTTATTTTCAACTTATTTAGTCTGCTAATTTTTATTTTGATGATTGTTGGCATTCTTCATGCTATTAATAATGTTGAGAAGCCTCTTCCTTTTATAGGAGAATATTTTATGGATAAATTCCCTTTTATTGAAAACAACAAAGTAATTTGATATGTCTGCAATTATACATTGGTCATTATTATTTCTGGGTCTGATCCTATTAGGGTTTTCGATTTCCCTATATTTAAAGACAAAGAAAATGTTGGCAAAAGGTGTTTACGGGAGTGCTGTCGTGATAGAGAACAAATTAGTGCGCTCCACGGACGAAAAGGGTACTTCGATGATGTACCAACCTGTGATGGAAATAAAAGCGGGAGAAAAGACCTATCCCTTTAGCCCTAACTTCAGGTCCAATCCGCCTCAATATAAGGTAGGTGAAAAGGTTCCTGTGGTCTATGAAGCTTCAGATCCGCAGTCTGCAAGGATTGTATCTTATTGGGGATTGCATCTGGGCAGTATTATCCTCATGCTTTTTGCCCTGCCAATGCTAACAATTGGCACTGGCTATGTGTTATTCAAATATGGTATCATTTAAACCCTAAATTATGTCTGAACAATGTTCATTATATATCAAAGTAAGGATTTCGAAAGAAGACCTTGATGCTTTCCTAAAGGCAAGACCCATTGCAAGTACCATAAACAGTAACTGGCTGGAATGGTGGGACTCTAGAGTGATGCATTCCAAGATGGACCTCAAAAATGTCCCGGCATATATCGTTCCTACGAATGGAGACTTTCTTGAGGATATCTTGGAAGATAAATATATAGTTGCTAGACAAGCCTATAAAGATGGGTATTGGTATCTGTTAGGCCTACAGTTTTCGGAAAACTATACGGAGATCTTGCCAATGATCTCTTGGATCAAGGATCTGGCGGCACACCTAGAGCCAGACGCGAAAGGGGTGGCTTTTATTTATGATTATTTATGGGGCGATAAGACGGTCATGGCATACATAGAAATCTCTGAAAAATTAGGGAAATTGAGCCGTACTAGTCGTACAACGGAGATCAACCAAGAGGTCCTTAAGGAGGCTAATGAAATGTTCGAAATCTTATTAAACAGCTTAGAAGACAAAGATTAATACAATGAATGAGGTAAAAATATTCTTTATCATTATTGGGACTTTTTTTATGCGTGAGCAACCCAGCTTGGTTGCAGAGAAGGCCGTAATAAGTGTGGACCCTATTAAAAAGCAGGTGGTCATCGTTCAAAAGAACTTGATATCGACCGTCGAAGAGCAATCTGTTCAGAAAACGGAGGAGTTCCAAAAACTTAAGAACAAGGAGTTGAATTGGGCAAATGAACTCAGCATCTTTAAAAATAAAGAGATCAGCCTTCAAGAAAATGGAACCTCCGTAGCATTGACGGTTTCATTTAGCTATGATAAACCCGAAGATCTTAGCATCATTAACATCGATTATAATGAGTCACAATTTTCCACTTTCATCGATGAAAAAATAAAGGGCCTAACTGGAGATTTCCATGTGGAGGAGCCTTATTTGGTTTTTAAAGGGAATAAACCATTCTCCTTTGAGGTCAGCATTTATGACGAGTGGTTAGAATCCGACACGCCTCCTTTACAGTTTAGTAAAGAATTTCTTGGCCAACCTTTGGTCATGAAGAAATCTGATGCCGTCAAAGGAAAAGGCTTGATCCAAACTGCTAACCCATCAACTTACGGCTCTAACCCTTCCTATATGGATAAAGGTTTAAACCTGTTTTTTGCAGAAGATCAAGATTTTGTCCTGTTGAACGAGGAAACGGAAATTGAGGTCAGCTATTTTGACAATAACACCCTATTGATTCCAATCAATGCGGGTACTGCCCCTGTTAAAGGATTAAATAAAGGAGATAATTATTTTGTCTTCCAAATGGATGACATGAATAATAACCTGACGTTATTTCCTTCAGATAAAAACGGGAAAATAATGGAGGGTAAAACTCCCTTATACTTTAGCACAATGCCAAGGGAGTAAAATAAATGAGGTCCAAGGCTTAGCTTTGGACCAATTAGTTTTTTCCGAAATAATCAGGAATAATATCTTTAGAATTAGGACCTAGAAAGTTCCATTCCAGACTTTAAGATTGAATTGAGTTTGATAAGCTTTAATACCGCTGGAAGGATGACTAAAATCGAAGCAGCCACCAAAACAGAAAGTATTAAAGTTTTTTCTTGTTTAACAAAAAGCCCAACAGTAGTTATTAATAAGGTCATAGCCATTGCTCCGCCACAAATAATAGCGAAAGTAAGCTTGCGTTGTAGGTTCAAATCTCTGATAACCTCACTCATTTTCTTGTTGCTTCCCATAATGCCCAGTATTAATTAAGTATCCTAATCTTGTCAACTGATAGTAGAACAAAAGATGTTTTTCATTTTGTAGCTACAAGTTTACAAAAATAAAATATTAATAATGCAAGAAAAAAATAAAATTGTTTGAACAACAGTTGTTTAGGTAAATAATTACACGTCAGGTAGTTGTTAATTATCTGTGAATTAATAAAAGCGTTGTTTTCTTAATTCCCTTTGCTAAAATATCCCCATAAAAAGCTGTAACTGAGGAAAACCCAGAATACAATAGCAACAATATGGATTACAGTCTCCAATCTTCTTCCTTTCCATAAGGATGATGGGTATATAAAAAATTGAAAAAACAGCCTTATCAGCCAGAAAAGCCCTAAACCTAAGCAAATCTTCCTTCCTAATTCAGTTTGTAACAGATCTTCTGCAGATGTAACACAAAGCAGCCCCATCAAGAACACTGTAAGCGCAATAAAAAAGGTGTGCACTTTCATCATCGATCTATTGATCTGCTGCAGAGGGGCCAGGTCTTCCTTCCAGCCAAAGTACTTCGGGAATATGACATGGATGCAGGATAAGAGTATCAATAAGTAACCAATAATCTCAATTTGGAGTTCCATTCGGTTTAAGTTTAAATATGGAGACAAATTTAGTTGTTTTCAGTTCTTCCGTCACCTTTAATCCAGCAGTGGCAAAGCAGGTCTCCCAATTGCTTTTCGGATAAAAGTGCATAAATCCGATGTTATAGGCCAAAAAGTTTGGAACATCCCTTAAATGCTCCATAATAATAATTTCACCCCTAGCATCACAAACCCTTGCTAACTCTTTCAGAAAGGCTATCCGCTCATTCACATTCCTGATCTCATGTGCGGAAAAGATGCAGATAACCTTATCAAAGGAAGCCTCTGCAAAAGGAAGTTCTTCTGTCTTGACTATCAGTGTATCTTGACTGGATGGATAAGCCTTCCTCGCCCTCTTTATGGAGATCTCGGTATGTTGTAATGGGTCATAGAAATCCGCCTTCTGCAAGATAATGTCGGGGAATTGCTGCTTCAGGATGTCACTGGTCTCATCAAATCCAGCACTGATGTTTAGGACCTTCAAGCAATTTAGATCACCAACCTGTTTTAATTCATATAGGCCGGAAAGATCGTATACATAGTAGGAAACCAGTAAAGTGACCAAAACCTGTGCGAATGAAAGGAGAACAAGAACATAGATAATAAGCTGTAGCATTCCACTGCTCATTGCCCCCCATATAAGCAACAGCAGAGCGACAACAAATAATATGAAGTATTGATGCCAGTTAAAGCGTACGATATTCCAAACTCCTTGAAAATTTGTCCTTGTTAGCATGGATCAAATACTCCTTTCTTCCAATAATATGGAACATCACGGATCTCAAAGGCATTAGAGAGTTGAATATGCTGAAAGTTAAAACGATCAATGAAATCAAAATCGGCAGTGATTAATTCAATGGGTTGAGCAGTCCAGTTCTCCCTCACGCCTTCAATTATCAAAACTTGGTTCTTTGTTTGATCGATCTCAAATGTAAAGGGTAATGGCCCTACAAAACGTCGAGCTTCTTTCCATGAGGGAAATACAGAGTTGACGGGGAGTTTCATCTCGCCATCAGTTTTTCTTGAATACAGCAGGGTAAATTTTGATTTATCGGATTGTATTTCAACTTGATGACCTTCTATTTTTTGTGAAATATCAGTGGTGGTATAAGCATAACGGGTAAAGAGATTGCCTAAGAGCTCCATTTTCAATTTATTGGTTTCAGATTTAAGGATATAGAGACCGCGCAGGTTTTTACCGGTACTGGTCTGATATCTTACAAAGATTCTATAGCCTATCAGAAAGAAATCATTCCCTAGAAACTTGGGAAATCCCTTTGGTCTGAGATCCTTGGTCTTGACCATTGCTATCGTCAAAAAACCCCATTTATCTTCATATAGATCCAGTGTCAATGGCTTAGGAACATATTTTTCCAATTCTTCTTTAGCAACGGCAAAGGTCAGGATCGTTGAGCTCTCAAAATAAGCTTCAACCGCAAAGGGATGATTTTGGAAGTTAAGCAATTCGGTTACTCCTTTCTAAACCTGCTTGCAGAACAAATTCCTGGTAGTAAATCAATGCTGCCAAACAGAATGCAAAGACAATGTTGAACCTGCCCCAGAGCAACAAATGGGCTGCAAGAACAAACTCCATGATATTCATGCTTACAATCAAAAGGATCTGGGCAATAGCACTCAGCCGGCTATATTTCCTTGAAATTATCCAGATAGCCATGAACACTTCAGAAATTCCGATAGCAAAAGTCAGAGGTCTTGCATAGGTCTCTCCCAAGATCTCAGCGACGATCTGTTGATGCCTCGGTACCAGGTTCAATACCTTACAGAATAATCCGTT
Source organism: Sphingobacterium sp. NPDC055431 (assembly GCF_053644255.1). NCBI lineage: Bacteria > Pseudomonadati > Bacteroidota > Sphingobacteriia > Sphingobacteriales > Sphingobacteriaceae > Sphingobacterium > Sphingobacterium sp. NPDC055431. The sequence goes on along the minus strand of NZ_JBSHLH010000008.1, from coordinate 128,397 downwards.
GATTAACCAAACCAACGAAAAGCAAAGGAACAGAACCTTATTCCAAAATCTAACTCTTTCCATGTATATCGCTTGTACTTTATCAGTATGATGTATAACAGTCAATTAAAAATAACATAATTTATCCTCCTCACCTATACACATTATATCTACTACGGTTTTTAATACCATTTTTACTGATTGAATAGCTACCTTGAACTAAATCATCCTAGGATTGTTATTTTCGAATAGAAAAACATGGTAGCTATGCAGGACATTCTAATATTTGACCATATCAGCGAATACAACGCTTTCAATAATAACAAAACCTTACATCCGTTGGTCAGTGTAATTGACCTGGATAAAGCTGATGTTAGGACCTTACGAAAAATGAGGTATGACTTTTATTTAGTTTTCCTGAAAAAGATCAAATGTGGCGATCTGCGTTATGGTCTGGAAAACTACGATTATGAGGAAGGCACCTTGATTTTTATTTCACCGGGCCAAGTCATCGGCGAGAATGGAACTGAAGCCTATAAACCTCAGGGATATGCCCTTGCCTTTCATCCGGACCTGTTGGCTGGTACAAGTCTAGCTAAACGCATGAAGGAATTACATTTCTTCTCCTATGCCGTGAATGAAGCTTTGCACCTATCCGAAAAGGAAAGAAATATCATCTTGGACTGTTTTTCTAAAATAGAATATGAACTGGAGCAGAATATGGACAAGCATAGCAAACAGCTCATCGTGTCCAATATCGAATTGTTCTTAAATTACTGCGAGCGCTTCTATGACCGCCAATTTATCACAAGGGAACATGTCAACAAGGGAATCTTGCATCGCTTTGAAGAGCTCTTGGATGAGTACTTTCACTCTGATAAACCAAAACTCTTGGGAATGCCTTCCGTATCCTTTTGCGCTGATCAATTACATCTATCCGCAAATTACTTCGGGGACCTGATCAAAAAAGAAACAGGTAAATCTCCACAAGAATATATACATCAGAAGTTGATCAAGGAAGCAAAAGATCTATTGTTTGATCGAAATAAGAGCATCAATGAGATCGCCTACGATCTAGGCTTTAAGTATCCTCAGCACTTTTCCCGGTTTTTCAAGAATGCCGTTGGAAATAGCCCGAATGAATTTAGATCTATCAATAGCAACTAAACAGCGTATAAAACAAAGATGCCCGATAATCTCGGGCATCTTTGTTTATGTTAGTTAGCTGTTAAAGCTACTGCATTCAATTGTCTTGGGGTACCATCTGGTCCTACGGCAATTATATTATCAAAAATAACGCGGGAACCTGGGGTGATACCATTCAAAGCTGATTTCATGGCAGAACTCAATTTCCCTCCTGAAGTAGAAAGGACAATGGCATCTGCACGTGGTTTAGCAATGATCAATGAGAATTTTGTCACTCTAAAAGAGGCATCAAAATCGAAGTTATCCAGTTTAGCGAAGATAGCATTCTGAGCTTTGATGGCCACAGTTGCCATTGCACCGCCCGTTTTACCTGCAAACTGCGCAATTGGATCTGGAATTCTTTTCACACGGAACTCCGTTGTACTCAAGGTCTGGGTTTTTCCAGGAGCAACCTCAGCGGAAACAGAAATCCTTGCTGTCCCCGGAGAACTCACCTTTACATTGTATTTTCCACCCGAACCACTGATGCTACCTCCAGCCATGCTGACCTTGATCTTATTGGTCGGAGTACCTGGAGCTGAAACCGAAATAGGGTTAGTTACTCCAATATATAGTACGTTCATTTTATCTGGCGATACCACAGCAGATGGTCTTGATACCTGATAAGTCTGTTGAGGGGTCCGGTATTCCTTGATCGAACCATCAGTCTGCTTCACCTTGATCACACCTGACCAAGTAAAGATCCCTTCCTGATTCGTAGGAACACGGTAAACACCTTTTCCATCCACTACCTCCAGATTATTTCCATTTACCGAAATTGCCGGTTGCGACTTGGAATCCGAAGCCGTCAAGAAGACTTCAGCTGAATAAGGTTGGCCTTGAACCAAGTAAGAAGTAGGAGCTACAGCTACCGCAGCAAACTTATCCAAGTTCACTACCGCCTGATCCATTTTCCCTAAGATCAATTTCACCACATCAGACTCCGCATTTTGTGCATCCGTTTGGATCTTCGTCAAAATGGTCATGGCTGCCGTCAAGGGAGTACCACTTCCAAAGTTGATCTCTTCCCATTTGCGCTTTCCGTTCACTGCTTTTTCAGGGTCACTGGCTTCCAGAGAGAAAGAAACAGATTTCTGTTCTTCCGGAGTCAATAGCGCCAATAACTTAGAACGGGTACTGTTGATCTTCTCTTTCAGTTCTTCCCCTTTTTTCTGGTTGATCATCAAACTAGGGGCGATATCTTCATTCTCGCGCATCTTCAGGTCACCGGTTTTTTCATCATAGCCGCCACCTTGTTTTACGAACTCCTCTTTGATACCGTTGATGTACTGGTTTAAGTCGTTGATAATTGCCTGTGCATTCTTAGCCTTATCGTAAATAGGTTTTGCCCTACCGGGTTCATCCTTTAACTTGGTGCTTTCAAATGCTGCGAACAATTGCTGGACAGAGTTATTTACGTTGGATTTTGAAGTCTCCAAACTGTTATTGATATTCTTAAAGGCATCCAATATTGAATCGGGTACATTTAATGCGAGCAAGGCAAGTAACACGAGATAAAGAATGTTTATCATCCGTTGCCTTGGCGTCTCTCTTCCTAATGCCATATTTCTTTTTTAAAATTTTACTTGGATGAATTACACTCGAGGCTGGTTCATAGCGCTCAACATATTGCCATACACGGCATTCAGTGCGTTGAGGTTTTTCGCTAATTTGTTTACCTCGTCTTTGAAAGCTTTGGAATCATCCAAAGATTCATTGAAGTTTTTCATTGTAAAACTTAAATTCTCGTAGAAATGGTTCATCGACTGCAAGTGAGAAGCCGAATCACGAAGTTCTTTTTCATACATCGTATTCAGCTGGCGCAAGTTGGAAGTCAGGTTCTGTACTTGCTCATGATAGCCGGTTGTATCCGTATTGGTATTAGCCATGGCTACCAGGTTAGCAGAAGCTTTCTCGAAAGCTACACCTAAGTTGTCAAATTTGCTGGTCGCAGATCTCAACTTCTGGGTAAACTCATCCGTAGCCAGGGAAACATCGCTGATCCTGTTGATGGCAGACACCTTTTCACCAAAATCGCGCAGACCTCTTCCAAGGTTCTCAATGGTAGCAGGCTCAATATTTGCATCTGCGAACATTTTATCCAAGGCTGCAGTTGCAGAAGGTCCTTGCGGAGCATTCACCACCTGTGCAGATCGCACCGGCAATTCACCTTGAAACTTTTCATCCAATTCAGGATACACTCTTGACCAATCTGGTTCTTGAGGTGGAGGATTGAAACCCATCAAAAAGAATAGAATTGCTTCCACCGTCAGACCTAATCCGATCATGTAATTTGCCCATGACCCTCCTAGATGAAGGATTTTAAATAATACACCGATAATTACGATACTTGCTCCCCAAGAAATGGCAACATGTAGCCATTTTGAATTGTCTTTCTTTCTACTCATAATGTAAATTTTGCTAACCCTGTATAAGTGGGATGTTTATTGGATTCTAAAATTGACTTTCTTCGTTATAACTTCCTTCTTCCGTGGAGGAGCCTTCCTCCGTGCTGCCTTCCTCGGTACCACTTTCGGTTTCTTGATTGTTCTGCTCACTCTGTTTCAACAATTCCTCCAACTGCTGCTCACTTTGTTGCTGCTGTTGGTTTTGTCTTTGTTGGTGCTGCTGCTCCATCAATTCCTTTTGTCTCTTCTGCTCTTCCTCAATCTTCAGGTCTTGTTCATGACCTTCCAGGTTTTCGGCTTTCACACCTTTAGGCGTAGTCCACAATTTCTTTTTATAAGAGTCGAGCTTGTCTTCCAGCACTTGGGAGTTATCGGTTTGCAAACTGTCCGTTCCCGCAAAGGTTGCCTGTTGCAACATGCCGGGAGAAGATTCACGGACAATCTTGCTGGCAAACTTACGCTGTACAAATAGGTCGTCCATGGTCATATCATAAAGGCCACGGTCGGGGTCAGAAATATCAACTTTGACTAGACTATAGCGCAACTGAGGGAAATACAACCAGAAAGCTGGTGTAGAACCTACCGAAGTCGCCAATTCCGAAGAAGTGGTAATGTCCATCAATGGAGCAACACCAATGATCCTAGTTTCTAGGCGACCACGCTGTTTATCAAAGAAGATGTCCTCCTTGATCCTGAATTTGGTTACACGTTCCGGATTAAATTCATTCAAGGTCATCCTTGAATCAATCTGGTTACCTTCATCATCAAAGATTGGCACCAATACGGAATCGGCAAACCTTGCCATACCCTCACTTGCCGAAAGCTTCCCTTTGAAGGAATCATCCTCAGGGTTGTACGGCGTCAGTTTACCTGTTTCTATACCTTTCATGATCACTTCCATCAAGGAATTCCCAGGAACGGCATAGATAAAGTTACGTTCATCCTTCAGGTCAATATCCCGCCATACCCTTTTGTAAAACCTGATGTTCTTCAGGTTTACCTCCGGATAGGCAAAAGGGACAGCATCTTCCAAGTTGTTCACTTGGTAAAAGCCATCTGTAGTCGGTATCGTGTCAGACAGGATCTCTCCCTGCGGTACTTGCATCGTAGAATCATCCCGCATTTGGATTACTGTCTGGTTAATTACGGTGCTATCAGGTATCGTATCGATACTTTGTGCCATTATTGGAGATATTCCAAATGCCATGGCCACTACCATCATCCAATTTTTCATTTTAATAATCTTTAAATCGTTCACAGATTGATGTTAATATTTACGGGTCTTGCTCTGTACTGTTGGCAACTCGAATGCCGACATCACACATCTAAACCCTATATATGAATGTGGTTCATAATCCACTGAATAGTTTCTGGTTTCGCTGTTCAATTGCTCACCATTGTCTTTCCAAGATCCACCACGAACAACTTTTCTCTTCAATGCATCGGCATCCTGTTCATCAGCATCATAAAGCAATACTGGGTTCAGGTCGTTCACAAACGCAACAGCCGAAGGCGAATATGCATCCAGGGTCCATTCTGAAACATTACCAGCCATGTTGTACACACCGAATTTATTAGGCGTATAAGATTTAACCGGCAAGGTAAATGTTGCACCATCCCTAGAATAGGTACCCTCACCCTGTTTATAGTTCACAGCCAGTTTCTCTTTTCCATCATTACCATCAATGGTCATTTTCGTCCCTGCAATCGTATCGCGAGGGTCGATTTTACCTTCCGCAGCGTATTGCCATTGGGCTTCCGTAGGAAGACTGAATGTCAGTTGGTAACCGCTCAAGTAGGAGTTTTTCATCAGGTTGGCCATCATTTCCTTTCCTCTCCAATCCGAATAGGCACGAGCCTGTCTCCATGAAACGCCGACTACGGGATAATAATCAAAAGATTGGTGGGTAAAATAATTGGCATCTAGGGAGGTTAATTGGGCATTTGGAAAGTCTCTCGACCAAATGTCTTCTGCTGTTACTACCGAAACTGTATCCGTCACATATTCTTTTTTCAGGTTGCCTTTGGTCTTCAAAAAGGAGAAACGGTATTTGATCACTTCCGGATTCAAGGCCCTCGTCGAACCTTTCATCTCCAACATGGGAGCAATGCGCTCGGCGATAGTAGGATCTGAACTCATCCAAATAGGAGAAATACTCCTTACCTTTTTCCAATTAATTCGCCTTCCTTCGCCACTTTCACTTGCGATATCCAGAAAATACTGGTCATCCTGCAAATAATCAGTAACTGCGATCGAATCCGCTACCCAGTTTACGAACTGGCGATATTGCTTGTTGGTAACTTCAGTCTCATCGATAAAAAAGGCACTCAAACTGACGTTCTTGCCCACATTTCCGCTGTCCAAAGAACCTTTGAACAAGATTGTTCCCGAAGGGATATACACCATCCCCGGAGGAGCTGGCAATTTTCCGCCACGGAATGCAGATACTTTTGGGGCTTTGTAAAAATTGTTTGAAGAGTTACAGCCTGTAATAGCAAAAACAAGCAATAAGCAAGCTGCAGTATATATTCGATTTAGGAATACGCTATTCATACTTTCCATTGTTTAATTTTATAGTAGTTGAAAATGATTGATTTAGGAATGCTTATTCACGCTGAAACAAAGCATATTTAACCCCTATTGAGATATAGCTATAGTGATCTTGTTTACTGTTGATCACACCGTCCAGATTGTCTTTGGTCGTGATCGTATGTTGGTAGTTCAAGTTGATTGCCCATTGCGGACCATACAAGCCTCTTCCAATTGGAAAATCAACCCCTAGGTTGATGGGAACCACAAATTGGAAACCATCCAGATCCTGTGAAATTTCACCACCCTGCCCAACAACAGCATTTGCATAATTAGGATCGATGTTGTTTTTAATGTTGTTTTTCACCACTCCAGCACCGGCACCTAAATAGATGTTTGCAAGGATTTTGTGGAAAGGATCTGATTGGAGATTATAATAGCTATAATTATCCGGTAGGTTCATAAATTGACCAATCCTAACCTTCGCATTCGCATTAAATGCATAGTAGTCATTCTTAAAAGTACTGGCATAACCATTCCCTCCTAAAGCACCTTTTTCTGCATGAATACCGGCCGAAATAAAGGGAGTAATCAATCCATCCACATCAATATGACCCGCTAAATTAGTTTCGACATTCGCCAAGTCGGTCAGATTGATCGTAGGCCCCGCTCCAACACCAACACTAATCGGACGAGAGAATTGTGCTTGCGCTGATTTAAAACCACAAACTGCAAATAATAGTAAAGAAAAAATAGTTTTTTTCATGTTAAGAATTCTTGTTAGCAATACAATACATTATTATTTAGACGAATTTTGAGGCCCTTTATTATAAGTTCAATAAAAATATAGGCTCAAAATTATTAAGTCGTAAAATTTTACCAGCCTTTCTTGTCACAAGAATCTTACCAAAAGATGTTAAACGAAAATTGCAACACCCGATTCATAGCAAATTTTTCCTTTCAGAAAAACGCAAAAATACGCACCACAAGTACACTCAGATGACATTTTGAAACATATACGTTTAAACATATATTGACCTAAAATTATTTTACTTTTTTTATTTAGGACAATGATTCACATGTTGGTTTTTAATATTAAAAATTTAAATGTTCAAACTGCTATCCATATATCGCTTGAGAATCGACAAATAAAAGATAGAAAAGCAATTCACATAAACATTGGGATTTTCGATAGGCTATGGACTCGATTTTTAATGCCATTCATATTGGATAAATTAATAGCTATTGGATAAACTTTTACCGATACACAACAAAAAAAAGAGGCGCCCATTCGGACACCTCTTTTGCATTATTTATTGATTAACTATTATTGACTACTCTTAGTAACCTGGGTTTTGAACAAGTACGCCGTAAGACAAGTCCATTTGACCCTGAGGTACAGGCATCAAATACAATTTATTGTCCCAGATACGCTCTTGCGCCAATGAGTTTTTCAGGTTATAGATATTCTTCATCACATCAGGTGCAGTTTTCCAACGACGGATATCCAAATAACGCATACCCTCCAATGCTAACTCCACTTTTCTTTCCTGACGGATTGCGTTCCTAAGGGCTTCCTTGCTAGCGTATTTTGTACGGTCTAGCTTTGGCATTCCCGCACGCTCACGGATCTGGTCAATGGCAGCATAAACCGTTGCATCTGGTCCAGTAGCCTCATTTTTCGCCTCTGCGTAGTTCAAAAGTACTTCAGCATAACGGATCAAGATCACGTTTGCATGGTTATCCAGGTTATCTCTATTCGCCTTCGTATCCACCATTTTCCTAAAGTTATAGCCCGTTTTGGACATATTGCTCGCTCCATCCACCCAAGAGTACTTATATCCACCTTCGATGGTCAAAGCATTCCAAGGCGCTGTTTCAAATAGAATGGATGCATAGAAACGAGGATCCCTGTTTTTGTATTCCTGAAGGAAAGCTGTTTTGTCCTTGTCTGCATATCGTTGAGCACGCTCTTGGTTGCTCGGTGCAGTAACTGCTTCCCCAGTCTTGAAGTTCTGGTAACTGTTCACCAGCTCCTGCGTCGGCGTCAAGGAACTCCATCCACCTACTCCACCTTCTAATAGATAGGTGTTTAAATAGTTTGGCTGTGCCTGTTGGATATATTGTCTTTCCAGGATAACTTCCGAATTACCTTCATTAGCTTGATGGAAAATCCCCTCATAGCTACGCAAAGCCAATCTGAATTTCTCTTGTTCTGCTGCATTAGCGAAATCCACCAACTTACTGTAATCGTCTTTTTGGTCAACCTCAGCTTCTTGCGAAGTCTTGAATAATTGATAACCTAGACCCATTACTTCCTGTGCCGCTGCAGCAGCTTCCGCATACTTCGCTTCATTCAGGAGAATTCTTGATTTCAAGGCCAATGCTGCACCTTTTGTAATTCTTCCTTTCTCATTGGATTTACCACCAGAATAAGAAGTAGGAAGGATTTTTGCAACCTCATCCAATTCTTTCAGCACAAAAGAGATTACCTCATCTTTGGAAGATCTAGGAACGTTCAGTTCCTCTTCCGCAAAGCCCAAAACCTTTGTAATCAATGGAACTCCGCCAAACTTGCTAGCCATATTAAAATAGCGGTAAGCACGCATAAAACGAACCTCTGCTTTAAAACGGTTCTTTAAGGTCTCGTCCATGGTAGCCTTGTCCACATTCTCCAAGAAATAGTTGGTCTTACGAACGGTCTCATAATCCCAACCTGCGTTCAAGGCTGTACTTACGATTCCTGAAGAAACGGACGTAGCAGTGCTCTCCCAAGGGTATTGTGCATGCGCAATATCTGATGCTCCATCCTCGTAGATGATGCCATCCCCTGGCAATGTTGCGTATATTCCGTTTACCGCTAGGTAAACATCATTTTCAGTTTTCCAAAAGGTCTCTTCCGATACGGAATTCAATGGAATCCTTTCCAAGAATTCATCCTTACAGGATGTTAATGTAAGGGCTGCAAATAGACCGATATATATAAATCTTTTCATTTTTCTATTAATAGTTGCTGGTTAAAAATTAGCATTCAAACCGATAGAGAAAGTTTTCACCCCTAAGAAGCTCGCTCTTCCTGAACCTGTTTCTGGATCATAATCTGATAATCTCTTATCCGCCATGAACGTAAATGGATTATTTGAGGACGCAAACAATCTTAGGTTAGACATTTTTGCCTTTTCGATCAATTTCTTGTCGAACGTATAACCTAAGGTAATGGCACGGATCCTGAAGTAATTTCCACTGAACAACCAGAAATCTGAAGTGATATAGTTTTGCTGAGCATCACCCGTTAATGTGATACGAGGGAATGGCGCAGTTGCCGAGTTGTTCTCCTCTGTCCAACCTTGCAACCATTCTTTTTTGATGTTACCACCGTTGAAGAAAGGATGTGCAGCCTCTTGCTCAAAGTATGTTTTCACACCTCCTACACCGTAGGTAAGTACGTTCAGGTCAAATCCTTTGTATGATGCATTCACGGCAAAACCGTAGTTGAACCAAGGCACATCATTACCTAAGATCGTTCTGTCTTTCGGATCTAATACACCATCACCATTCACGTCTACATATTTGATGTCTCCAATCTTGGAGTTACCAGCAATGCTTTTTTGGCTAGGGTGGTTGTCGATTTCCTCCTGAGAGGTGAATAGACCTGCTGATTTATAACCATAGTAATCACCAACTGATCCACCAACGCGGTTGATGTAATAACCACTCACGATTTCATCTCTACCTGTACCTAGGTTAATGATTTCGTTCTTGATCTTAGAGATGTTTCCTGAGATCGAGTATTTGAACTCCTCGCCAACTTGACCATTATAAGTGGCAATAACCTCAATACCTTTGTTCTTGGTTTCACCTTGGTTAAAGTAAGCTGCTGTTCCCCATCCTGAAGTAGCCAAGAAAGTAGGTTGCAACAAGATTCCTTTTGTGTTCTTGATATAGTATTCAGCAGTCAAATTAACCTTGCCATTGAATAAAGTAGCGTCCAAACCTACGTTTGATTGATATACTTTTTCCCAAAGGGCACCTCTGTTTACCGCTGCTGTCTGTAAAGCACCGTCAACCGGCACACCATCAAAGCTGTATAGTGAACTGATCCTGATCAAGTTGAAGTAGTTACCGATTGCAACCGCATCTTGGTTACCCAATGAACCCCATGAACCTCTTAATTTCAAGGCATCAATCCAGTTCACGTTTTGCATAAACTGCTCCTTATCAATACTCCATCCTGCTGAAATAGAAGGGAACACTGCTCTACGTACCTCTGGTGCAAAGCGTGAAGAATAATCTATACGAGCGTTTGCTTCGAATAGGTATTTCTCTTGATAGTTATAGTTGAAACGACCAAAGAATGAACGGATAGACCACTCATCTTGAATCGTTCTATTCGCTAGTCCGGTTCCATCGCTACTTACGTCAGTCTGTGCGGAAGAACCATTGATGATAGTTTCTAGATCGTTGTTCACAAAGTTTTTACGACCTAAGAATGCTTCTCTATATGTGTTAGACTCCTGGGTGACACCGGCAGTAATCTTACCATAGTGATCATCAAAACGTCTTTCATAATTTGCCAATGCCTGAAGCAATAATTCTTCACGTTTACCCCAGTATTCTTTCATCTCATTGATAGGAACTGCTGTAGACGGTAGAGGCTTTTGCGTTAAGAAGTCCGTCAATGGATCCAGTCTATTGATGAAATCCCAGCTATTGGTATTTGTATATTTCAAGGATACCAATCCATCCAATGAGAAACCTTCAAATGGAGTCAAAGAGGCATTACCTGCCAATTGCAAGTAATTGTCCCTGTTTCTTCCCTGTCCAGCTTCTTGGATATTTCTCAATTGGTTGTTCTTTGCGATGGTTGCATTGGTTACACCATTTGAAATGGTTCCATACTCCCCATTGGACTGCTGCATTACCGTCATAGGCAATGCTCTACCCATTTCAACCCAACTGATTTCACCACCTTGACGGTCATAATCCTGTTTTAAGAAAGAGATATTGGTTCCAATTTTCAATAGGTTTTCAATCACGTCACTCTGCGTATTCAACTTGATGTTGATACGGTCCTGTTTCATTCCGGGAACGATAGAGTTTTGATCGAAATAATTTAAGCCTAAATAGTAGTTGGCCAATTTTCCTGGCGCATTGACATTTAAGTTAACATCTCTTTGTGGAGCAGATTGGTCTATGATCTCGTCAAACCAATTGGTATTCGGATACATGTCCTTATCAGAACCTGATCTATATTTTTCAATGATATCATCGGTAAAGATCGTTTGCTTGCCGGCATTTTTCATAGCACGGTTGTACAGTTCGATATATTCCAATGAATTAGCAAAGTTTGGCAGGAAAGTCGTGCTTTGCCAACCTTGGTTTGCGGAAAATCCGATGATAGCACGTTCACCGCCACCACGTTTTGTCGTTACCAAGATAACGCCGTTTGCTGCACGGGAACCATAAAGAGAAGCTGATGCTGCATCTTTCAACACCGACATGCTGCTGATATCTGCAGGGCTGATTGCTGCAAATTCCGCTCCTGATGCAGGGATACCATCGATGATGTACATCGGTCCTGGAGAACCTAGGTTTGAACGTCCGCGGACGGTTAAGGTCGCATTGTTACCTTTTTTAGGAGCCATTGGTCTACTGATAACCGTAATACCTGGCGAAACCCCTTGCAATGCATTCTGTAATGAGGTTACTGGGCGCTCCGCTAATTGTTTTGGCGTTACGGAAGCCACCGAACCTGTTAAGTTCACTTTCTTTTGGGTACCAAAAGCAACCACGACAACCTCGTCAATATCTTGGTTAGAAGAGCTTAATTGTACATTGAGGGTAGTCGACTCTACTACTTTTTCTTGGCTTGCATAGCCTATTGCAGTAAAGACTAACGTCTCTCCGAGGGGTACTTGGATCGAAAACCTACCGTTTTCATCTGTTGAAGTCGCAACTCTGGAATTGTTCTTCAGTGTTACGGTGGCTCCAGCTAGTGGTCCGTTTTCATCCGAAACCGTACCATTTACAGTTTCTTGATTTTGAGCAAACAAAGGGCTTACGTCAAACTTAGGCGTTGTGGCAAATCCATAATTCGGCATGGTGATTCCGAGTATAAGAGCTGTAGCTAAGTGGTAAGATTTGTTTACTAATAATTGCTTAGTAAACCTTTTTTTCATTATTAACAGTTATTATTATAAAGTTTAGATTGGTTTAAAATAATTATTAAATTAATGTTGCTAAAATATTACCTGCACTCAAACGTTTGCGTATTTTATGCAATCGGTTGCTTTAATAATGAAATTAATTTAATTTTAAACTAAATATTATACATACCCCTAACTGCTAAAACCATAACCACCTATATATCAACAAAAAGCTGATTTATCGCGCTAGAATTCTGATTTTGAAAGAGAATGCTAAAAAAGAAAACTGAAAACTGCTAATTTGCTAATCTTTTGGGAAAAATAGTTTCATTTTTTGGGACTCATTCGAGACTCATTCGAGACATATTCGAGACTCATTCGAGACACGCTCGAACTGGTCTTTCCCAATCTCAGATGTTTCTCGAACATCTCTCGAATATGCCTCGAATGAAACCCCTATTTTTGACAAAAAAAGGCTTAGCAATACCGCCTTTTATTTACTTCTTATTGAAGGTTAATTCCTTGAAGGAATTCTCATTTTTAAAATGGTCATCCACCCAGGTAGGCTTCAGTTTAAATTGAGTTCCAGAAACAATATTGAGCGTTCCTTTCATGATGGAATTTCCCTTAAAGAACAATTCCATGGTTCCTGAATTTGAACTTTGACCGGTATATTTCCAAGATCCTAAGGTCTTGATGGTTTCCCCGTCCACTGGTCTCCATCCTGGGGTTGCTCCACCTGAGCCAAGATAGGTAATCGGATAGAAATTGATAGATCCATTCGAATTTAACTCATAGACTTGGCTTACCATTTTAAAATTTCCGTCCTGCGCCGCTATGGCTTCCCACTTACCAACTAAGGGCTTGTAGACATCTTCGGCTTTTTGCATATTGGAATATTTGCGGCCGCGATCAAAGCCAAATTGGTCCTTTACAGAACCATTGGGGTTGTAAACGGTAAAGTCTCCGTCCAATTCGCCAATGGAGTAAGCTCCCTGTGCCAGGGGTTTATCATTGGACGCCCAAAGGGCCTTGCCATGAAACATGTAGGTATTGGTGTTTTCAAGCTCGGAAACATTTACGGCAAAATGCAATTGATTGTTATCTACGCGGTAGTATTCGTAAAAGAAAAGCAGAACCGGTGTCCCCTTGAAATATTTGCGGTCTTCCCAGTAATTGCCGGTCTCGTCATCATTAGGAACGATGTCCCTACCCAGCAAATCTCTTTTTAGGTAGTAGACTGCCTTACTCTTTTCTACCTGTCTTAGGTTCTTGTCCACATATACCTTATCCTCATTTTTCACATATTCTCCAAAGGTGGCAAAACTGGTGTCGAAGCCCAGCTGTAGGTCAGGTTGGACTTGATTATCCGGACTTGCATTGGAATCTTTGGAGCAAGACATCAGTTGCAGCAACATGGGCAACATCAGGAATACCCAAAGCTTAGGCTGCATAATTTTTAAAGCTTTCATATCAGTGCGATTAGTGTACCATGGATTGGATACAAGTATGAAATTAGAGCTTTCAAAAGATTATTTTATTATATAAAGCCTTCAATAGCTGACACATTTATATAATTTGATTAGGCTTTTTCGATAAATTAAATAGGCTAGAAAAAAGAAAAGCGAGCATTGCGCTCGCTTTCCAACCATCTATATAATAACTAACAAACCAGCTATTCTCAGTAAAAATCTAAGGTCTTACAGGTCTTTCAGCGGTGTAGCCGGTTCCACCTTTGATCCATTTTGCGGCCTCTCCGGTTAACCACAGATAATGATCCGTTGGTAGATCATTCTCAATGCCAACAAACCTATACACATCTCCATTTAATGGCGTATCCTTTTCTCTTGCAGATTTAAAAATGGCTGTCCCTTCATCGATTTCATCAAACATTGCAACATACAGAGACATAGCCCCCGCTGAAATTACACTGGACATCTGCTTCCAGATAAAATCACCCTTCAGTCTTGGGAACTCGTGATAGATATTAGGGTTATTCCGCAAGTTCCCCCAACTAAACCCTGGGAAAACCAATGGCACATAGTCTACCTTGTTCTGTGCTGCCCATTGCATGTCTTCACGTACGATATTTGGATTGAAGTCGTGCATTTTGTAACGACCAACTGCCCATGGCATGATGATATCTGCTTTTTTGATCAAGGCATGAAGCGCAGGATTTGGTTCTGTATCAATATCTAGCGTACGCCAGTTATACGGGACACCCAACATGATCGATACTTTCTTTTCACCAGCCTTCAATTTATCAACCAACTTATCCACATCTTGAATGCTATATTTACGTTTGTCATTAAAGCCTACTCCCCAAATGGACATCAGCGGTTTGCCATTGTGCCACAGGTAAGTTGGATTAGCTTCTTTGTCATAAAGCTTATGGGTTTCCACCAGTTCCTTCCAATCTTGTTCCAAATCCGCAAAGTCTTCAGGCACAGATCCACTCAGATCATACATGATGCTGATGGCACGACCATATTTTTTAGCTGCTTTCAAAGCACTGGTCAAGACCTTGTTGAAATGGGCTTTGCCTGAAGGGTTGCTTGGTTTTACCTCGCCCAGGAAGCGCTGCATGTGCACTCCATCGATTCCATAATCCTTCATCCATTTAAAATGTAGGTCAATGGTTTCCTCATCATTGGAACTGAATAGATAGGCATCGGACCCGTCAGCAAACTTGAAAGGAGACTTATACTTCTTGGTATATTCGGTCATATCTGGCCAGAAATCCACCGAGGTCACCCCAGGTGCGAAAACATTGTTATCGCCCTGATAATGGTACCAGCCTCTATTGGCGCCATCACCTTCCGCATTGAACCAGCCTTGGTAGCCCGCCATCACCAATCCTTCATACTTCGGGTACAATAAACCGGAAGTGTCGTAGCCATCTGTGGAATCTACGGGATTAGGTTTTTCGGGTTCTTCCTTTTCTTGATTGGTCGTTGTCTTCGAACAGGCACTGAACATCCCAATGATTAGGGCTAGCAGGACCATGTTTAATCTTTTCACATTAAATGTCATAGCATGTAATTTTATTTGATTAGCAATTATTAATTAATCCATTCTGTCCTTAAGGGACCTTTATCTCAACTACTTCTGAATAGTTGAACTTTTCAAATGTATCACGAACTTTTGCTCCCATACGGAAGTAATAGGTGTATCCGGATTTCAAAGGTATATCATTGATGGTATAGGTTTCTTTGCCAATACCATTAGACATATTACCGATTTCTTCCCAGTTTTTATTGATCAGAATCCTAAATTCATCTTTGTAATAGGCCTCGATGCGGCTACCTGCACCACAATATGGCGTCAAGCTCAGGAATGGACGCACCTCGATCACCTGAGGCAATCCTTGAGGAATTGGGGCCTCCAAGGTACAGGAAACATCAATTTTATTTCCTTCCTTCAATACAAATTTTGCATTTTTTATCTTCAGATATGGGGTCACATTGAAGTCTTGGTTACCGGATCCACTCAGTTTGAAATCTGTAACAATATCTGCTGGCCAAAATGCCCCAGCATAAGGTTGCATGGAGTAAGTCGCTGAAAACAGTTTATTGTTGATAAAGGATCCATCCTGCTTCACGGCAAGGTCTTGGGGAGCAGGGTTCTCGCCATAACTGGTCTCCAATAGACGGATGGCAAATTCCCCAGGCCCAGTTAAAAAGGTCTGCCCCGTAGTTTTGTCCAATACCTTTCCAGAAAGGGTGGCATTGGGCGCTTCAAAATTATCGATATCTGCACAGGAACTCAGCCAAAGGACAGGGAGCACCGTGAATAGTAAGAATATCTTTTTCATTGTCATTCTCATTAGATTAATAAATAGGATTCTGAGGATATAAATTTGGATTCTTGTTCAACTCTCCACCTGGAAGTGGTTCGTAATACCATTTCTTCTCAAAATTGAAGGTCTTGTTCCAAGGCTCTCTTTCTTTGATAAAGATGTAAGAATTGATCCTTTCGCCGTTTGGCTTGTATTTCAACTCATCCAATACCAAATAAGGCATGAGTGAATTCGGCACGAAATTGTTCAGTTCCACATCCGCAATTCTCCATCTTTTGATATCCCACCAGTGATGGTTTTCAAAGCATAGCTCCCTTTCTCTTTCCTCTCGGATAAACTGCAGGTTGCCATCCAATGGATAACCATATTTATTGATGTTGGCAGCTGTAGGGTTGTATGCGTAAGGTTTAGCACCAGCGCGATCACGGACCTTGGCGATATAGGTAAAAGCTTCCGCTTTCAAGGCTTCATTGGATTTCAACAAGCCTAATTCATATGCCGCTTCTGCCTTGTTCAGCATAATTTCAGCCAAACGGATAACCTTCCAAGGCTGGGTACTGCTATAAAACTTAACCTCCTTGGTGGACATTTTGTAGTTGATGTATTTACGGACATAGAACCCAGTACGGCTATTATTTGCATGCCCGTCTTTCCACATACCATGCTCTCCGGTGACTCCAATCTTGGTTCCCTTATACGTGTACTGTGTATTTTTCGGGCCGGCCAAGATTCTGTTGGCTTCACTGTTGATAGGAGCTGAATTGGAACCCATCTGCGCATCGCTAGCTTTGCCAGGAAAAGAGACATAAAGCCCACGCAACATATCAAAGCTTCTCTTTTCGGCACCTTCACGTAGTTCCATTCCAGAGAAATAAACGGTTGCACGGAGACGAGGTTCTGCATCTGCATATAAGGCTTTGCGATCGGTATATCGGATAGGTGTACCAGAAGCATCATTAACCGGCAATTCGCCAAACAGTTCAACGATATTGTAAACTGGATAAGCCATAGATTCTGCATCACTTGAAAAGGTTGGGTTAGGGAGCAAAGTCGCATCATAACTATGTTTCAAGCGGGTTCCATAAGGTGCCGTAATATTGTACTGTTTGATCAAGATGTCTTCAGGACTGTTATCATCGATAAACACGTCAACATAGTTCATCTCCTTGTCTTCTGGTTTCTTGTTGTATAAAGAATAAGGTCCATTAAGCACTACTGTTGCAGCATCATAAGCTTTTTGATAGAACCATTCAGCTTCCTGTCTTGGGATACCGACAAAGCCTTTGCTTGCTGCATCACCCTGCAAATTGGAGTAGAAACCATATTTGGCAACGCTCGCCGCATATAACATTGCACGGGACAATAAGGCCGCCGCTACATACTTATTCGCCCTCCCTTTCTCAGAGGTACTGGACATGTTATCTACAGCAAACTGTAGGTCTTCTTGGATGAACTTATAGACATCTGCTTCTTTGTTTCTCGGAACCAATAGGGTTTCCTTTTCCGCTTGCGGATCTTGGACATCTTTTACGATTGGCACTCCACCATAGCGCTTTACCAATGCGAAGTAAAAGAATGCCCGCAGAAAGTGAGCTTCGCCAAGGATATTATTATATCCATCCTCAGAAAAGTTCTCTTTGTAGGTCGGCAATCCTGCAATAAAACCATTGACGTTCCGGATCCGGTCATAAGGCCAATAGCCAAAACCTTGAGCACCAGCAACGCCCCAGAACTGTCCGGTCATCTCTCCAGATATAGCAGCCAAGATATCGGAGTTCACCCAATAATTGTCCCAACGGAAACCTCTTTCAGGGTGGTAAACAAAGTCTTCGATGGGAAGATGGCTATAAATTCCGGAAACAAATTTCCTAGCTCCATCTTCATTTCCGTATAAGGCTTTCTCGTCCAATACACCTAGAGGTTCAAGGTCCATCTTGCGACAGGAACCCACTAAAACCAGTAGGAGGACAGCCAATATTTTTGATAATGTAGTTTTCATAATGTCAATTAAACTTAGAATTTAATGGATGCACCAATGTTATAGGTCTTGTTCAATGGGTATTTGTAGGTATCCACCATGTGTGATGATGAGCCTCCTTCTGACCCCGGGTGTTCAGGATCTGAATATTTCATCCCCGTCCAGGTCATCAGGTTATATCCACTAACATAAAGTCTGAAGCTCTTCACTTTAATGGACTCCAACCATTCTTTCGGGAAGGTATAGCCCAGTTCCAAGGTTTTCAACCTGAGGTACGAAGCATCTTGGATAGCACGGGTACCCTCGGCCATTGGGGATCCTGTAGAAGGATAGTAACCTGAAATCCATTGTGTGTTTGGATTGAAGAGGTCTGCAATAGGGTCTACCGGTCTCCAACGATCCAAGAATTGGGTCAATGCTCCTCCTTGGAATTGCAATGGCGCGGCTAGAACCTCTGTATAACGGGTATAGACTTTATTTGCTCCTTGGAAGTTCATCGATAGGTCTGCCCCTCTCCAGGATGCACCGATATTGAAACCATAATTGATCAATGGCATATTGAAGGTTGCAATCGGGTGGTCATCATTTCCATTGACAAAACCATCGCCATTCCAGTCTTTGTAATAGTAATCGCCTGGCAAGGTTCCACTACCGACCTGTGTTGGGTGATTATAGATCTGTTCGTAAGAGCCGAACTGACCTACATATTCATTACCCCACCAAATATCCTTGTAGCGGTCTGCATAGCGGTTTCTCCAATGGTCGTAGGAGTTTCCTGCAGGGGATTCGATCCTGTTTTGGAATTGGCTCTTGGTGGTTGAAACCTGTGCATTCACAAAATAATTGAAGTCGTTGATCTGATTGCGGTGGGTCAAGGAAACCTCGTAACCAAAGGTACGGTCGCTTTCCAGGTTTTCCTGAGGCAGGTTTGCTCCTACAGTTCCCGGAATCAGGTCCAAGCGGGTGGCCAATAGACCATCGCGATATCGATTGAAGTAGTCGAAGGTCATGCCAAACAGACCATTCCATAAATCGACATCCAGACCAATATCGGCAGTTTTGGAGGTATACCAGGTTAGGTTCGGGTTAGGAATAGCAGTTGGCAAGGCGCCACTAACGATATCCTGTCCAAAGATCCAGCCCAGGTTATTCGGATCCAATGCAAATCCGACAAAGGTGGAAGGGTAGTTACCAGCGGAACGGTCATCCCCAAGGACACCATAGGAACCACGGATTTTTAAGTTGTTTATAAAACTGAAGTTGTCCTTGATAAAGTTTTCCTCACTGATCCTCCATCCCACTGAAGCTCCAGGGAAGAAACCCCAGCGTTCATTTTTAGGAAATTTGGAAGAACCATCATAACGGAAACTGAATTCAGCTAGGTATTTCCCTTTAAAATCATAATTGAATTTACCCACAAAACCTCTTGCGGTACGCTCGCCAATACCTTCCATATCGGCCAATTGGTTTTTAGCCTCTCCAGCAAAAAGGTATTCGGAATTGACCTTGATCTCGCGTTGGGCGTAGAAACTATCCCATTTGTTGTATTCTTCAACGAATAATAGTAATCCGGAAACATTATGCCCTACTCCAAAGGATTTGTTGTAGTTCAAGGAGAACTGCATCAGCGTATGGGAATCTGGATAGGCAGAACGGCGTACGGACGATGGAGAGTTTTTCTCGTGGGCATCATAGCGTTCTGGTGTTATGACTTCGCCATTCGGACCCAATACTGCTGGTGTGTAGCTGTACAATGGGTAAGATTTTTTGAAATCCGTATTATCGGTGTATTTGAAATCATAGTTATAGGTACCTTTCGCGACCAATCCATCTACATACGGGATTTTGTACTCCAAGGAAAGGATACTATTGAATTGTTTTCTCAAGAACTTTCTATAACCGGTTTGTGCGGCATCCGTTACGGAGACAGGATGTTCGTTGTCGATCATGTCAAAGTTCGGGTACATCGGGTTATTGTTCAGGAAGATTGGGATATCTGGTCTTTGTCGCCAAGCTTGCTTATAAACTGCCCACATATCTGTTCTAGGCTGATTGGTCTCATCGGCATAGCCACCAAGGTCCAAGGAGGCTTTTAGGCGATCCGTGATCTTGACATCTACATTGGAACGGAAGTTATAGCGATTGTAGTTTAAGCTCTTGCTTTTGTATGAACCCATCTGGTCCATGTAACCTAAGTTGAAAAAGTAATTCACCTTTTCAGAACCTCCATTGACGGTCAGGTTATGTTGTTGTTGCGGCGAGGTTTTATCAAAAGCCGCGTCAAGGAAGTTGGAAGACTGCTTAGTACCGTCTTCATATTCTTTGATGCTGGCATCGTCCCATGTCGCGGGCAATTTGTTCGGGTAGTTGTTATTGAAATTTCTCCAAAGCTCTTCGTTCCTCAAGCGTCTGAAGTCGGCTGCACCGACCGTATTGGGTACATACAGGAACTGTTGGAAACCACGGTTATAGGAATAGCCGATTTCGAAACCTTGATCTGCACTGGCTCCCCTGCGGGTGGTCACGAGCAATACCCCATTCGCTGAACGAACACCATAGACCGCAGCGGATGCATCTTTCAAAACAGATACGCTTTCGATCTCATTGGCATCCATTCTGGATAGATAATCCTTGTCTCTAGGGATACCATCGACAACGATCAGGGGCTCGCCCATACCGCGGATATCGATATTGGATTCAAAAGCTCCAGGCTGTCCGGTCTGTTGGGTGATACGGACCCCCGGAAGCTTGCCCGTAAGCATGTTTACGACGTTTTCATTTTTGGTAATCGTAATCTCCTTATTGGTCACAGAGGATACGGCTCCAGTAAGGGTCGCTTTTTTCTGCGTTCCATATCCAACCACCACGACATCTTCCAAGGTGGTATTGTCATTCGGCAATTCGATCTGAATATTGGAATTGTTCTCGACTAGGACTTCTTGGCCAAGGTAGCCCACATAAGAAATAACCAAGCGGTCACCCGGAGAAACGGCAATGGAAAACAAGCCTTGGGAGTCCGAGGTGGTACTGATGCCGGTCTTGGTGTTTTTGATGGTCGCCCCAGCTAAAGGTTTTGAGTCGGTTGATTTTACTGTACCATTGACATTCCTTTGCTGACCGAATACGGTGCCTAAGGATAACGTCAAGACTGGTACTATCGCCAATCGCCAGGATAATTGTTTGAATCGCCTGCCCCAATAGGATGAGCAGGAATTGATGATTTTTAATCCCATAATTTAATTTGTTGAAAATTGGTAGTCACTCTTGATGTCGCCATCAAGTATTAAAATAGGTGTCGATACGACCTTTGGTTTCTAAAACCGAAGGCTCCAGTTGGATTAGGTATCAGGCAGGATAAAGGTTTCTTGCTTTCGTCTCATCGTTTATAAATTGATTATGAAACAAGATTAATTTGGAGACTATAACAAAGCATTAATAAAACATTAATGGACTGGAAATAAAAAATAAAGCACTGAAATTCAGTACTTTATTTTTTATTAATATTTTACTTTATACAATTTCCCGGTAGGTCCGGTTATAGGATTCATCGTATAATTGCTGATAGACTTGGGAAAAGTTCTCGAAACATTGGTGGGCTAGGCTGTGGTAACCTCGCTGTACGAGTGCTCTACATTTATAGACCATGGCCTCTTCGTGGACAGAATCAAAATGGAAGATTCGATTGGCAATTTCAATGATGGTCTCGGAATCCTTTTCAAAGTCCAAGTTTTTCATCAGGCTG
This sequence comes from Sphingobacterium sp. NPDC055431, assembly GCF_053644255.1. Classification (NCBI taxonomy): domain Bacteria; kingdom Pseudomonadati; phylum Bacteroidota; class Sphingobacteriia; order Sphingobacteriales; family Sphingobacteriaceae; genus Sphingobacterium; species Sphingobacterium sp. NPDC055431. The sequence goes on along the minus strand of NZ_JBSHLH010000008.1, from coordinate 106,630 downwards.
GACAATAGTCCGGTTGCATGAATGGACACCTCATCCTTGATACCATCTAGCCACTCATAATCTGTATCGAACATGAAACCTCCTTTTTCAAGGATTTTGAGCAATCGGTCTATTTCCTGTCTATCTAAGTTTTCAGATTTATTGAAGAGATACATAAAGTCGGAGAAGTCGATATGGACATCTTCAATGCTTTCAATACTCCAATAGCCGCTTTTTTTGGATATTTTCATCTCGCCTAATTGCTCCAATAGGGCATTGATCTTGGCGATATTTACCGATCTATTGTTGGTTGCACTGGAGGTGGATTTATCGGACCAGAATATTTCCATTAATTTCTCGGAGCTGACTCCCCTGCCACGATAAATGGTGTAGACCACAAACATGGTCAGCAACTCTTTCAGTAAAGGCGAGAACTGCTTGGTGATCTCGTCGCCCTGCTGATCAAAGATCTGAATATCGCCTCGGAAGAGATTGATGGTGGCTCTATCGATCTTGCTGTTTTTTGGAGCTGTTTCTTTTAGAATAGGGGCCAATACTGGGCTTTCTTCCTTATCCTTGCGTTCAACCGATGGATTCTTTTGGGTTTCTGGAGTTTTTCTATTCGTTTTTTTAAGCCAGAATAGTAATCCTAATCCGGCCAAGGTGGCCAATCCACTTAACCAGATCCAATTGTTTGATTTAGCCTTGGCACTGCCTTCCAAGATCTGGTAGGGCAGAGCTGGCGCCAATAGACTGTAGATGCGAACTCGGCTCTGACTCAGCGCACTATCATAAAACAATGTGACGGCAACAAATCGGTTGGAGGCCTTGGAATAGAAGAAATCTCCAAATGATTTGATGTCGTGAAAATCAAAAGGAATGGTACTTCCCAATTCCTGAAGGTTCTTTCCGTCTTTGGACATCGCTACGAGCTGTAAGAAAGACTTGAACTTATTCCTAGGGAACATGAGTCCATACATGGTATCGGATGCCTCATCCATGACCAAAGAATTGGCCCATACCGCTTCGGGAATAGGAAATTTGATTTCCCCTAGCGTCTTGAAGGTTTTGGAATTGACGTCCATCAAGACGAAATCATTGGAAATCTTTGGGTTCAGCATCTGGTCGCCCGTGGTACTACCATAACCGCCCAATAGGTAAACAGCACCCTTATCAACCCCCATAGCGCCTAAGTAATGCGGAAACAAAGGGTCTCCGGCATAGGATAGGCTATCCCATGAATTACTGGGAATGTGGTATTTGTGGATGGCGCTCTTGTATCTGAAATGTCCATATCCAGCCACCATATAGATGCTGGAATCTTTTGCGGAATAAAATTTATTGAAGGACAGGTAATGCGTTCCGTGTGCAGGATGTTGGAAGGTTTGGGACCAGGTCCTTGTCAAGGTATCAAATGCGGATACCAGCTTTTGATCGATGGAGATATTGAGGACCTTCCCTGAGCTTGGATCAAACAAGGATTGGCTTCCATTAACCATGTAAAGAGGCCCATTCAAGTAAGGCCATGAAGTACTGACCGTTGCTCCTAGATTAGTCCGAACCAAGGAGTCTTCGGATACGATGTATACACTTTCATTTTTTTGGTCAAAGGCAACACTAGCCTGTCCGGAAACATAGAATTCATTTTCAAGTCGCCATTCTTGCCGTTGCCTCTTGATCCATGAAGGGTTTTTTGAAAAGGCCTTTAAAGAGCCTTGATCGTCCCTTGCCGTATTGCCAGTTATTTCATCCAGCTTCCAATGATGGCAAAGTTTTTCATCGCAAGATATCTGTACATCCTTGATCCGCATTGGCGGAAGGTCGGAGCTCTGAAAGAATTTGTAGTCATTGAAACCAAATAGCAATTTAAAGGCAGATCGGCCCTTTAAATCCATTTGATGGGTGAAGCTGTTCTTCGCAGTGGATAGGACTAAACTTCCTTTTTCCTTATCAAGTAAGATCTTGATTTTGGTCCATTGATAGAAAAGCTCGTTTTTGGGTATATCAAAATTGATGTCCGTGAATTTATCCCCAACCACCAATTTAAAGTGCCTTCCATTATCTTGCCTACGGTCATAGATGAGATCGATGTTCAATTGCTCATCCAATATGAGGCGGAAGATATATCCGAAATAATCTTGCTGATAAGGTTTAAATTGAATATCAAAGGTCAATTCCGTATGCTTCGCAAGCTCAATTGATTCCTCTGTACCGATCGAAAGGCTCGTCCGCTTATCCAGCTCCTTTTCATGACTGGAAAATTCTAAACCATACTGGCCATAAGACTCCTGACAGAATAGAATGAGTACAAAAACATATATGGTAACAAGTATCTTAAAAAATAAACGTCTCACTATTTAAATTGGCTAGCTAGTGCAAAATGTGAATTAGCAAAATGTAATTTACTTCATATTCGCTGAATAGCAAAAGAGTTTTTAAGCAAAATTTTTAATTTCATGGAAGAATACCATTTTTAAAGAATAAAATTCATTCAATTAATCCATTGACTTCTATTGTAAAAATTAGCATCTGCAAGTTTATTTCCCAGAAAAGAAGGTTCGCTTTACAGTTTATATAAATTTTATTTAGCTAATAATCAAAAGGTTATTAACTATTTTAAATAAAGTCTACAATATTAGTAGACTTTATTTAAATATACTCTTTACATTTGTTTTGTAAAACAAACGACAGTCATAATGAAGAGCAAGAAATCAACCCTCAAAACCTTAACAAAAAACAACAGCAACAATAAGCAACGTAAGTTCAGCATTGAATCTGAACGAATGTGCAGCGAAATTATCTTCCCCCAATAGGATTAAAGCGGGAATTGAAAAACATTTCCGCTAATCCATTCTTTTAAGGCTCCTGTTGACCGGGAGTAACTATCAACCCTAATACTTATTTCATGAATTTTAAGAAAACTTTTAGCTTTCTAAGCCTTGCTATTGCCTTTTTTGTAAGCAACAACGGCATCATAGCACAAGAAATACCCCAAGCGATCATCAATGCCACCCTAAGAGGTACCGTTTTGGACTCCATCAGTGGAGAACCTATTCCTGATGTGACGTTACAGCTGGACGGTGTAACTCACCAAGTGAAAACGGATGAAAATGGTGAATTCCACTTTGTTACTGGACAAAAACTACCTTTTAAGCTTATCATATCAAGGATAGGCTATCAAAAGAAACGGATATCAGTCAACCAATCTCCTGCGACCATCCTTCTAAAGCCGAGCCTGGAAAAACTGGACCAGATTGTGGTGACCTCCAGGAGACGGAAGGAACAGATTCAGGATATCCCGATTCCGATAACGACCATAAATGCAGCAACCATAGATGATGCTTCGGCATTCAACGTCAATAGGATCAAGGAACTTGCCCCCACTGTCCAGCTTTATGCTTCCAACGCCAGAAATACGACACTCAATATTCGAGGTCTGGGTTCTACCTATGGCTTGACCAATGACGGCATTGATCCCGGTGTTGGATTCTATTTAGATGGTGTTTATCTGGCTAGACCTGCGGCAACTTGGTTGGATTTTATCGATATAGAACAGGTAGAGGTGTTACGTGGGCCGCAAGGCACCCTTTTTGGGATGAACAGCACTTCAGGAGCTTTTAATGTAACATCAAAACCCGCAGAATTCACTCCGGCAGCGAACTTTGAATTGAGTTATGGAAATTATGGTTTCCTGCAAGGCAAGGCATCCCTGACAGGTCCGATCAGCAATAAATTAGCTGCCCGAATTTCCTTCTCAGGAACCCAAAGAAACGGCACCCTGTATAATGTCCATACCAATCGAGCGATGAATAACATGAATAACTTAGGCCTCAGGGCACAATTGCTCTATAAGCCGAATGATAGAGTCAACATCAGTCTTGCAGCCGACAAGAGCATTCAAAAGCCTGATGGTTATGGCTGGGGCATAGCGGGAGTGGTTGAAACACAGCGCGCAGATTATCGCCAATTCAATGCTATTATCAAAGATTTAGGGTATGAACAACCCTATCAAAACGCCTTTGAAAGAAAGGTTGATCTAAACACGCAGTCAAAAGCTGACAATGAACTGGGAGGTATATCCTTGAATGCTGATATTAAAATAGGGAATGGAACCCTAACATCTACGACAGCTTGGCGCTATTGGAAATGGGTCCCATTGAATGACAGGGATTATATTGGTCTACCTGTGTTTACCATCTCTGCCGGTAATTCGGCCCACGATCAATACTCCCAAGAGTTTCGTTATTCAGGAAAAATAAGGGAAAACATCGATCTGGTGGTTGGGCTATTCGGATTATATCAAGATCTGAGGACAGACCCGGTCCATACCGAAGAGGCTGGATCTGCGCTCTGGCGATTTGCCAAGAACAGCAACAGCGACCTGTGGAGTACTCCGGGATTGTTTGACAACTTTGGAATCAAGACCAAATACGGCATCAAAACAACAAGCTTGGCCGCTTATTCACAATTAGACTGGGCTATCACGGAAAAGCTCCATCTCCTTCCGGGCCTACGCTATAACTACGATAAGAAGGAGGCCAATTACGATCGAAAGACCTATGGAGGCCTACAGACTGAAGATCCAGCATTAATAGCCCTCAAAAACACTGTATATACCAACCAGTCTTTTGTTACCGATGCTTCTGCCGGCAATCTTTCAGGTCAGCTATCAGTACAATACAAGTGGAACCGAAACCTGAATGCCTTCGCAACCTATGCCATAAGCTACAAGCCTGTAGGGATCAATGTTGGTGGATTACCTACAGCCAAGGGCGAGGTGTTACTGGACCTCGCAAGGGTAAAGCCGGAAGCTGTCAACCATAAAGAAATAGGACTGAAATCAAGCCCCAGCAGAAATTCCATCCTTAACCTGACCCTTTATCAAACTGATATCAAGGATTACCAAACATTGGTGCAGACGCCAGAACCTGGAGTAAACCGAGGTTATCTAGCCAATGCGGAAAAGGTGAGTGTGAAAGGGATAGAACTGGACGGGAGCCTGCGTATAGGGAATTACCTCAGGATCAATGCCGCTGCGGCCTATACAGATGGGAAATATGTGAAATTCACAAATGCCCCGGTTCCACTGGAGGAAGTAGGAGGCCCTGAAGCTTTTAAGGACATTTCCGGAGGAAGATTGCCAGGCATTTCGAAATGGTCGACTTCCCTAGGTGCTGAACTGAGCCAAAAAGGAAGTTTGATTGGTCTGGAAGGCTCATTTTTCTTAGGATCTGACCTCTTCTATAGATCCGAGTTCTCATCGAGTCCATCCCCTTCCCAATATTTGAACATAGATGGATATGCGTTATTAAACGCCCGATTGGGATTCAAAGCGGAGAATGGAATCTCCCTGTCCATCTGGAGCCGCAACCTTACGGACAAAAACTATTACGAACAATTACTTGCCGCACCTGGTAGTTACGGGCAATATGCCGGTATCATTGCAGACCCCAGAACATACGGCCTAACCATAAGGTACAATCTGAAAAGTTTCTCTAAATAAATAGGTTATCGTTTGGACCTAGCCTACCCCAAAAGGCTAGGTTCTTTTTTACTGCCCCTTGAACCTTATGGTATAATGACCATCAAAAGGGTCTCCCTGCATCAGGCTTTCTCCGATGACCAATTTATAGGTCCCCTTTTTATCCAAGTTATACTGAACATCCTTCCCAAATGGACCATCGGTATTGTTATCCGGCAGGACAATCAGATTAAAACGGATATTCCCGGGCTTGTCGCTGTGCAATTCCGCATCGATCTGTTTAAAATCTTTACTATCAAAACTGATGGTATCAGATATTTTAGACATTTTATGAAGACTGATGGAATCCCAACTGGACTTAAGCTCTATGGCCTTCTCAGGTATATCTGTTTGGGTAGTATCTGAAGATTCAGGAACAGCTTGAACGCTATCAACTGCCGGACTATCATTATTTGTTTCTTGCTTTGGGTTATTGCAGCTTGCTAAAAATAGCGCTATTGGCACAATAAATAATATAGATTTCATTTGTTGTCGTATTATAGATTCACCGAATAGAACAACAGAAACTATTCCAAGGTTTTATAATAAAGAAAGAAGCCTCCAATAATGCTTGGAGACTCCCTCAATCAATTAAACCTACTAACTAACGATCAAGCTCTTTTACATCCATCTTTTCAACAGTTTGAATACGGGCTCTTTACCTTGATATGGTGGATAGATCATTTTAGAAAATGAGAATTTCGTTTGCTTCATAATGGCTCTTTCATGTGAAAATGCCTTAAAACCATAGAATCCATGACAGCTTCCTATACCACTGTGGTTTACCCCACCAAAAGGCAGATTAGGATTTGAGACCTGGATCAGCACATCATTGATACAGACAGACCCAGAACTGCAGTGTTTCAGCAATGTATCGGTAAAAGAATTGCTATCAGAGAAAATATACATCGCCAATGGTTTAGGATTGGAGTTGATGTGGTCTAGCACTTCCTGAATATCATTATATGGAATAACAGGTAGGATTGGACCAAATATCTCCTCCTCCATGATCTTACTTCCCTGGGCTACATTTGTGAGCAAGACTGGCGATATTGACTGATGGTCTTCGCCTTCAGCTTGCCATAATACCTTAGCATCCCGCATCAATGCATCGTCGAGGAGCCTTTCAATCCGTTGTTGGTGCCTGCTGTTGATGATCTTTGCATAACGCTTGTAATCAAGGGTACCATCTGAATAGAACAATTCCCGACAGGCTTCCTGGAATGCTTGGGTGAAAGTTTCGATGGCCCCCTGGGGAATATAGAGGTAGTCTGGCGCGATGCAGGTTTGCCCGGCATTGATCAACTTGCCCCAGGCAATTTTAAGGGCGGCCGCCTTGAGGTCATGATCCTCCGCAATGATGACCGGCGATTTACCACCTAACTCCAGCGTGACGCTCGAAAGATGCTCCGCCCCTGCTTTCATGACAATCTTACCTACCTCTGGATTGCCCGTAAAAAATATCTTGTTGAATGGCAGTTTAAGTAATTCCGTTGCCAGTTCTTTTTCTCCCAATACACATTTCACCTCCTTTTCCGGGAAGGTTTCGTTGATGAGGTCCCGGATAACTTCAGAAGTCCTCGGACTATATTCCGATGGCTTCAATATCACCGAACAGCCTGCAGCAATTGCAGAAACCAACGGACTCATACTCAACTGAAAGGGGTAATTCCAAGGAGAGATAATCAAAGAGGTGCCCAAGGATTCATACTGAATCCAGTTTTTCGACAAAAAACTGGTCAAGGTATGGGGTTTCCGCTTCTTTCTCATCCAGGAAGGAAGTCGCTTGATCGCAAAATCAATCTCACTATAGATAAAATACACCTCAGTCAAAGCAGACTCATATGCATTCTTCCGCAGGTCTGCATCCAAAGCCTCAAAAATGCGGTTCTCAAACTTTAAAATATTAGCCTTCAACCGCCGCAGCTTAGCGATGCGCACCTTAGCAGAACTCATACGAAGCTCCTGTTGATGTTCTTGCTGAACATCAAACAATTGTAGAATTGAATCATTCATTATTCTAATTCTTTATGCTGTTTTTTTTATAGTTCTTGATTACAAATGCTTTATCCAATCTTTTATTAATTCCACCCCCTCTGTATGTATCATCGATCGCGCAAGTTCAGGCATGGCCGTTCCGGGTTCCGTGCTGTTCATCCTGTAATACAAGATGGACTTATCGGGAGAACCGGGCACGAGGTCAAAATCCAAGCCCCCAGCTCCAGAACCTGCTGAAACCGGCCCCTTATGATAGCCCAATCGTACTGTATCCGTTTCGGTATATTCCAGGAACAATCCTGTATTGAAAGCATCCCCTCCTCTACGGTGACAGTGGCTGCAGTTAATGTCCAGGTATGCCCTAGCGCGCTGCTCACGGCTGAAATTCGCTTTATCTAACCAATTCGGCAAAGCTTCAACCTCTTTCAGGTCCGGTAAATTTTCCAGATGACCCGCCTTCGCTAACCAGACCAGTTGATTTTCGGTCTGACCAGCTCGGGTATAATTCATGTTCCTTGCTTTTGGACCAATTGGTAATAATTTTGAGTCCTTGATGTGACAGCGCTTACAATCATTGGTATTAGGCACCATATAATTGGTCTTGTGCAATTTTCCCTCATCATCTTTCAGGCTGATAGGCAAGACAACACCACGGATAAATTTCACCGCATCATCCTGTTTCTCATCCCACAGGTAGTTCATCACCTTCCAATTATGGTCGGCCGGGTCCTTTACCAACAGCCTGGTTTCAATCATGATCTTCTCATCATCGCTGTTTCGATAGGCAAAATTCTTGATAATGATGGTCGAATCCGGAAACTCCAATTCTTCATCGTCCACATACTTCATCTTGCTGCCTTCCGGCAAAACGATAAATCGATCTTTGATAGCATAATCTGAAAATAACGCACTGCTCAGGTCATAAGAAATCAATTCAGGATTAGGATTCAATTCCGAAAGCTTTCCTTTGAAGAAACCATAATCAGATAGTTTCTCCTTAAACTGGAATTCAGTAGGGGTATTTTGCTGTTTCTTACCTTGGTTTTGACATGCTTGAACCATGAAAACCAAGAGCAGGAAACAACTAGATATCTTTATCAAGTTAGACATGTCTACTTACATTCAAATGGTTGAACATTGCTGTTGGGCTTCCATTTCGCCGGATCTTTAACATTGGCGAAATCAGCATTCACAAACATATTTTCCCCAGGTTGGTTGATACAGACCTGATCAGGATTTGGCGTTGTTCCTTGGGTCATGATATTGCTGGTCACCCCATCATATAGAATCGCAGGGATCCTCTTGTTCTTTCTGTTAGGATCGATTCCATTCATTTGCTGTTCAGTGGCAATGATCAATTGTCCTACCCTATGCTCATAGGCCGGTTTGGGAAATTCATTCCCCATGGTTATCGTATTGCCATAGATCTTGATATTGGTCGGGATCGGCGAGTATTTATCATTGATTTTCTCTGCCGCCTTATCGTCTACGGTAAATCCAGAAGCGATGGTTACGGCTGAGCTATTATTATTGGTAATCTTGTTATCAAAGATCTCAACATCCGAAGTGGCCAAAATAATGACTCCGCTACCCGGTGAGGCATTTCCCACTCCCCAGGAAGTACCAAAGCTTCCAGCTTTTGCAAAGTTCCTGAAATTATTATCATGGATATTGTTGTTGTAAGCCTTGATCCTGCCACCACGCTGGGACAGATCAGGAAGGTCGAACACCAAGAATCCAGCGGTATTGTCATAGAATTCATTATCATAGACTTCTGCATCCGTCGAGTTCTCGATTTCACAACCGGCCACATTTTTGGCCGCCTTGCTGTTCCTTACGATAGCGCCCTTGGTCTGCCCAACATAGATTCCCGCATCCGATGCGCCTTCTGCATAGCAGTTTTCGATCAGTACATTGCTACAGAGAACCGGATAGATACCATAACCTCCACTGGTCGAATCGGCAGTACTCCAGATGGCATGCAGCTCGGAAACCACGATATCCTTACCATTGTTTATTTTCAGGAGGTCCCCTTTGGAATCCCTGATTTCCATACCCTGTATCTTGAAGTTGGTCACATCCGTAACGCGGATACCTTCACCCCCTTGCTTCTGGTCCTTAAAGTTCAATTTCGTTTTCGTCGGTCCTGCACCGCGGATCAGGATATGGTTTACCTGAGCAATGCTCAAGTTCTGGAAGTTATAGTTTCCCTCTTTCAGGAAAATCTCCGTACTGTCTTTTAGCGAGAGGAATGCTTCCTCGATCTTTTCTTCCTCCCCAGGGCCGAAACTCAATTGCGTTCCATAACCACTGGTCTTATCGGCCGAATTTTTACAGCCGACCAACAGGGCCAAACAGAAGATTGCAACTATTGAAATGCTTTTCATGTGATTTGTTTTTTGGTTAATCTTAAAAAATATTATAGGCATAGCTAACGTAATACATCGCTCCGATCCTCGGGTTAGCAATACCTGTAGTATAGTATTTGTTGGTAATATTGGTTCCTCCGATGCGGATTCCCGAACGTGCTTTCAGGATCTTATAACTGATCTGCGCATCGATTACAGTCGAAGATGGAATTTGGCCTTCGCCCAATCCTCCTGCTGCTGCATAATGAAAACCTGGTTTATACCTTAAGGTAGTATTAAATGACCAAACTTGTTTCTTTCCGAAACCACTATTTCCAAATTCCATGTTCACATGGTAGTTTGGCGTATTGAAATTATTGATCTGGCTATTGTTCTTATTCTTCAGGAAGTCTGAGAAGTAATTCACCTTCGTCAAAAAGTTCTTGCCTAGATCCACGCTCACGCTGGCTGCATAACCATAGGTATTTACCGTTTCACCACCATTGAAAGCCATATTGTAGGTCACATATTTGCTTTGGTCCTTAAACGCATTTACATCATCGGTACCCGGGCTATTCGCCACATTAGCGTAGCCAATAAAGTTTTCCCAGGTAGAGAAATAGCCTAATACATCAAACATGACGCGCTTCGCAATCAATGCTGCATAGCCTACCTCGAATGAATTGACCGTTTGGGGTTTAATATCATCGTACTCAAATTTCTTTAGCACAGTAGGATCATTGGTTTGCTGGAATTCCTGGACACTTGCCAAAGTATATGGCGGGAATTCGTTGAAGTGATAATGATCGTTCAACAACAGGTTCGAACCACCCGAAGAGTAACTGTTATAACCATTCATGGTATTCTGCAAAGCCTGGATATTAGAAGGGAAACTATAGGCATTCTGATAAGAGAACCTCAGGTAATTCTGATAAGCTGTCTGGAAGACCGCCGACGCTCTCGAGGTCAATTTTGGCTTGCCCAATAGGGTATTCTTATCCAATCGGAAGGACGTATTCAGGGTCAAGCGATCGTCGACCAGACGTTTTCCAAGAGATAGATAGCCACTATATTCTTTCACGTTGATTGGCTTGTCCAAATCAGGGAAAAGCGTGTTTTTGGAGTTCAGGCTGTACAGTCTCCAGTTTACACCGGCAATGACATCCATAAATGGAATCAGCTTCCTGAAGTTATACTGGAATTCAGCGTTATACAGTTTTGAGCGATCCAAGAAGAGTGTTCCCCCCTCCGAGATAGGCGTTTGGGAAATCTGTTTTTTCAGTGCATTAAATCCTTCAGAGCCTTCTACCAATCTTCCTTGATCAGCGAATTGCCTAGCGGCAATATGGGCCGCTTGCATATCCGATCCCGTTGCCAATGCTGTCACCAAGGCTTCGGTATATTCAGGGTACCATCCACCTACATTGCCATCATAACTTACTTTCCAACCCTCATTGATCAACTGCGAGGTCGGTCCCGCAATCAGCGTATTTCCAGAATTTTCACGGGTAGTATAGGCCCTAACGAACCAATCTTCACTCTTCAGCTCCAATCGATACTGCGCCACCTTGAAATCATTGATCTGATATCGGGTATCATTGGTATAAACGATGTTCCCTGTACCAAAGGTTCCCGATGCGATGGCTTCCAAATCGGAATTTATCTTATAGCGAAGTTCAGTGTTCACCTTAAACATGTTGGCATTATTGTCCAGATAGCCCCATTCTGGGTACCCTGTCCTAGCCACATAGTTTGGCTTTGCCAACATGGGCTCGATCAAGGGCGTCAAAGCCGGATTCCCCATCATGGCCGCATATAGGAAAGGATTGATATCCGTATTTGTTGCACTTCCGTACATATTGATACCATTGTAATTCGGATCTACATCTGGTCCTCCTGGTCCATTCTTGTTCTGCATATCATTGGCTACCCAATCATTTGCTTTCGAATACTGAGCATTGATCTTATAGGCAAATTTATCGTTTACGGTATTGGCATATCGAATGACCCAATCGTAAACCGGCGATGCCGATACGGGGTCATTGTTCTTTTTGCTATTGACATGGTTTACCCCTTGGGTCACCAAAACGCTTAACCCTTTATACTTAAACGGATCTTTTCCGGTCATCACCATGGTTCCGTTCAATCCCCTGGAACCATAGAGCGCCGAAGAAGCTCCTGATAATAATTCAATATTGTCTACATCCAGTTGCGTAAGCCCGATAACCGATCCCAATGGGAAGTTCAGTCCCGGAGCCTGGTTGTCCATTCCGTCTACAATCTGGGTAAAGTTGGTATTACCACTTGTATTGAAACCCCTGGTCGTAACCGAGGTAAAACCCAAGCTGGACACCGTAACATCTACCCCACGTAGGCCCTGCACCATATCCATATAGTTGATCTGTGGCGAGTTCTGCACATCTTTGGTACTGATCTGCTCAATGGTTACCGGAGAAGACAATTTGGTCTGTACGGAACGGCTTGCGGAAACCACCACCTCCTGCGCTAAGGTGGAAGTTGGGACGAGGCCGATCAAAATAGGGCTTTGATTGTTTTCGACCAGCAGTTCCTGCTTTTCATAGCCTATGGAGGAAATCAATAGGGTCAGGGGAAAGCCTTTGTTCAACCGCAGTTGAAAGTGGCCTTTATCGTCAGTAAAGGTTCCTGCACGATCATCTTTGACGCGAATAGAAATAGCCGTTGCTGGCTCTTGGGTAATCTGGTTTTTGACAACACCTTGGACAATCTGTTGGGAAATTGCGGCAAAAGGTGCAAGAAAGCAAATCACCAAAATTATGTAGGCAATTTTTCTCATGGTTATTTGGTTAGTTTATAATTCGTTACAATTACAAACAAGCTCCATAAACTCAATTACCTTGGGGATCTGCTTAGTCTATTTTATTCCTTCAAATATTAAAGTCACGAGGGTCTTTATGTCTTTAAGGCTCTGAGTATAGTCTATATTGGTTTCTCTCTTGAGAATAGCTTGTTGCTCAACATTATGCTTCAGCGCATCGGTGAAATTGATCAGTACGGAAGCCACTTCCTTTGGATCTTTCATCCTGATCTTCTTCTCTTGGATGGCCTTTTCCAAAAGGGCCGTCAAGAATTCCTTTTCACGATGCATCAGGGCATCATACAGTTCAAAAAATCTAGGCAGAAGTTTGTGCAAGGTCTCAACCGAAACGCGGTTCATATTCAACACCTGGGTGTAGTAATTGAACCTGGACTCCAGATAAAAGGCCACACAATCCTCGATCTCGGTCTTCTCTGCTGTAGCTTCTTGTAGAGTTTGGATATATTTTTCACCTTCGCGCAGGGCAACCTCGATAAATATGTCCTCCTTCTTTTTGTAATAATAATACAACGATGTTTTATTCAGCCCAACGGCCTTCGCAATATCTTCTAAAGTGGTTTTATCTAAACCATAGCGCTCAAAACATTCCATCGCGGCCTGTTCGATCCGACTCTTTACCTGTTCTCTTTTATTCATCGCTTGACTAAAGTTAAATAATAGTTTTTCATTTTTCAAACAATTTGTTAAAATATTTGAAAAACTGGTTGAACACATCCGTTTTTAAACAAAATTTCGATTATTGTTTTTAAAAATGCTCAAAAATCCACTGATTATCAAGGCTTCCGCTTGATATTTAGAAACTATTGTTGAGGAAGTTTTCTGTTTACCTATCCTGAGGCAAGTTAGCAATGTAGTGCCCAACCATCTTTCCTGTGAAAATACAACCGCCCAAAAATGTACCTTCCAGGGAATTGTAACCATGCATCCCACCACCACCAAATCCAGCAGCTTCTCCTACCGCAAATAGGTTTGGAATGCAGGTTCCGGACAGATTAAAGGCCTGGCCATTTAGATTGGTTTCAATCCCACCAAGGGTTTTTCGGGTCAGGATGTTCAACCGTACCGCAATCAAAGGGTAATGATGGGGGTCTAATATCTTATGGGGTTTTGCCGTTCGCGCGATCTTGTCGCCAAAGTATCGTCGGGTATTCTGTAGATAGCTGACCTGAAAATCCTTGCTGAACTTATTGTCCAATTCCAAATCCCGCGCTTCCACGATAGCACGCACATCTTCCAGCTTCAAGAGGTTTTCACCACTGAGCTTGTTCATGCGCTCCACGAGCCCTTCGATGGAATCTGATACAATAAAATCCTTCCCATGCTCCTTAAATGCTTCCACGGGCGCGGTCGCTTTTTTCCCAAAGAGCCTCTTCACGATCAGTTTATAGTCTTTATTGGTCAGGTCTGGGTTTTGTTCCGATCCTGAAAGTGCAAATTCCTTTTTGATAATGCTTTGGTTCAATATAAACCAGGAATAGCTTTTCCCTGTTCCTTGTATATGCTTAAGTGTTCCCAGCGTATCGAATCCCGGATAATATGGCGCCGGCAATCGCTTTCCATAGGCATCCAACCAAATCGATGAAGGTCCCGGAAGGATCCGGATACCATGATTAGGCCAGATGGGCGCCCAGTTTTCCAGACCTTCCGTATAATGCCACATCCGGTCCTTATTGATCAAGCGTACGTTGGCTTCTTCTGCTGCTTGTAACATCTTGCCATCCACATAGGCCGGCACGCCAAGGACCATCCTTTCCGGAGCGGTGCCCAACCTCTCTGGCCATTGCTTCTTCACCATCTCCAGATTCGCTCCGATTCCACCACTGGCAATAACCACCCTGTTTACCTCAAACTCAAAGGTGCCGATAACCTCTCTATTGCTTGCCTTTCCTCTTTCTGCATCATCCTCCTGCAATTGATTGCCGAACAGCTTGATCGTATCATCAGAAACCAACTCCATTCTGTTTACCTGATGCCTAAACTTAAACTCCAATAAACCTTTCTTCTCCATTTCTAGGGCATGTTCCGCAAAAGGCTTCACTACTCCAGGACCTGTTCCCCAGGTGATATGGAATCGAGGGACCGAATTCCCATGTCCCTGTGCCCGTCCATCTCCTCTTTCAGCCCAGCCCACAATCGGGAAGAACCGCATCCCCAAGCCCTTGACATAGGCATACTTCTCCTGATGGGCAAATTTCAGGTAAGCCTCTGCCCATTGCCTTGGCCAATGGTCCTCCGGCCTATCAAATGCTGCACTCCCCATCCAGTCCTGCCTTGCCAATGCAAAGGAATCCTTTACCGATAACCTTCTTTGTTCCGGCGAATCGATAAAAAACAGACCACCGAAAGACCAAAAAGCTTGACCGCCCAAGTTATTCCTGTTCTCTTGATCCAACATAATGACCTTTTTGCCGGCTTTAGTGATCTCATAGGCCGCAACTAAACCCGAAAGGCCAGTTCCAATGATTAGGGTAGTGGATTGGCTCATAATTGATTTTTTAAGAAAGATAGGAAAAAATATCCTTAGATATAAAATGACAAAATCCCTGGCTTTTAATATCTAAGCACAAATCGATCGCATCATTGAATACCTTTTTTATATTTAGGCCTCTTGCTGCAGTTTCCTACAAAATGTTCCACGGAGAACAAAAAGGTTCCACTTGATGTAACTTATTGATAGATAAAGCATAAAAAACTTGCTGACTGATTCTAGCATTTGTACAAAACATGTAGGACTTTCAAACTTCCGATTAAATCTTGTGTTGCCCTTATTCGAAAATCATCTCAGGACAGCCGAACTTTAGGGTCCTTCTAACCATAGGATGGCGAACAGGCCCTGGAAATTATAGAGAGTCAATTGCCAGACCTGATCATAAGTGACCTGATGATGCCCAAAATGAATTGAACAAGCTCGGCAGATTCTTTTGACTGAAGATGCAACAATTACCCAAGTAATGTATCGGGTGGAGATATCTTCGTCTTCCTATTTTACATCTGCTTTTAAAAAAGAATTTGGTGAGACTCCTTCAGAGTATCTGAAAGGAGTGTGGGGGTAAAGTTGGGAGGGTTTCTATAATACATATCATGCTCTGCGGTTAAATATTTTGGATAAATAATTACACTTCTCAAATACACTTTTCATTTATACAGCCCCTTTCCAGTCAATAAAGGGCTATTGCAACCTATTGAAGTAATAAAAATTTTACAAAAACTAACCTTCTGAATATTAATAGATTAACTCAAAACTGTAGTGTATTTGTGTATGATATTTTCGTTTAAACATCTCTAAATCCTTCATTCTGTAGTGACAATGTAGGGCCATGATTTTACTCTCGCATAAAAGTTTTGTTGGAACTTTAATAATGGATTTTCCTATCTCGAAATTTTAATCCGTCTTGGGGAATACGGGCGGCATAGACCAGGGATTTTGAATAACCAATGATAAAGAAAATCACAATTAAACTATAAACCAAATTTATTATGAGAATCTTTCAAATTAAATGGACACAGAGCGTCACTTGGGCTATGTCCCTCTTTACATTGCTCGGAATGGTTTCCTGCGAAAAGGAGACTACAATCACTGAAAACCAAGTCGAAGAATTTAAGGCAACTGCACGCGCAGCTACCTACAGCTTGGTATGGTCTGATGAGTTCAATTACTCTGGCCAACCCAACAGTCAGAAATGGAGCCACGTCATTTGGAATCCAGGACAGGTAAACAATGAGAAACAGGCGTATACCAATCGGCTTGAAAACACGCGTGTTGAGAATGGAAACCTGATCATTGAAGCGAGAAGGGATTGGGGGAATGGACATGAGTACACTTCAGGCCGCTTAAACTCTAAAGCTGGCTGGACCTACGGCAGGATGGAAGCTCGCATTAAAATTCCTTCAGGTTGGGGAACATGGCCAGCTTTTTGGCTTTATCCAAATGATGAAACTAAATATGGCTGGAACAATACGACCAATTATTGGTGGCCAAACTGCGGTGAGATTGACATCTTGGAGCATGTAGGCAAGGACCAGAACAATATCCATGGTTCTGTGCATAGCCGGGATTATTATTTCAGGATTGGCAACCAGCGCACCGGAAAAACCTATGTAGGCGATGCGACCTCGAACTATCACGTATATGCCGTCGAGTGGTCTCCTGACCGCATCGACTTCTTTGTCGACAACAATAAATACTATACGGTACATAACGACTATTCGGGTTGGGGTTCTTGGCCATTCAACCACGATTTCCACATCATCCTGAATCTAGCTGTAGGCGGAGATTGGGGAGGTGATCCAGATCCAAATATCTGGCCTAGAAGAATGGAAGTAGATTATGTCCGTGTTTATAAGATGGAAAACAGCTCTGTCATCGGGCGTACAATCAGCTTGAAAGGAAGCAATAATCTTTATGTAACTGGTCAGGACGGTAAAAGCCCTATTTTCTGTAATAAGCCAAATGCACAGGCATGGGAGCAATTTACTGTGGTTGACGCCGGAAATGGAAAGGTTGGCCTACGGAGCATGAATAAGTATCTCTCTTCCGAAAACGGTCTTAAGCCCATGACTTGTGACCGAGAAAACATGGGGGACTGGGAAAAGTTCACCTGGGAGGTCATGCCTGATGGAAGGGTCGCATTAAAGGGAAATAATGGTAAATATGTTTCCTCAGAGAATGGACTTAAGGCAATGACCTGCGAACGAGATTATCCCCAAGCATGGGAAACCTTTGCATATAATTAGTTAGAATAATAAATTCCCAAAAAAGCCAGTGGTCCAATGGATCACTGGTGTTTTTGTTAACAAGATTTATGCTTCATTATAGAATCATTTTCCTTGCAATTTTAGGGTCCTTTGTACCTGCTTTGACCTGTGCACAAAGCCATGATAGGTTGATCTTTGTGGGCAAAACCGGATTAAGGTTTGAAAAAATGGATTGGTCCATTGCTGGAAATTTAGAGGGTACTAACCCCAATATCAAATCAGAGCTGAAGTGGACAGAATTGGTCATTGCTGACTTTGCCATTGCTTCTCGATTTAAATTTACTCCTAAGTTTTCTGTAGAAGCTGGAGGAAGTTTTGGAAAGACCCTAGGCGGCAATGTTTCAGATATCGATTATTTGGGAGATAATCGAACCAATCCCTCCTATCAACTCCAAATAAAAAACAAGAAAGGCTCTGACCATTCCTTTTATGGCCATCTAGCTTATTCTTTTCAGCCAAGTGAGTCTTTGGATTTAGAGCCTTTGATTGGATATAAGACTTCCTCGCATAACTATTGGTTGTCAGATGATGGAATCGAGCAGGGAGGCAATACGTTAAACAGTTCCTATAAAACGAATTGGAAGGGACCATATGCAGGTGTCAACATGATTTATAAGCCAATGGAAAGGTTAGCCTTCCAAACAAACCTTCAATATCATCAAATCAATTATCGCGCGGAGGGTAATTGGAACCTGATGACTCAATTTGCCCATCCAAAAAGCTTTGAACATACCGCAAAAGGGTATCAAGTTTCAGCATCGCTATCACCCATTTGGACTGTCCATCAAAACGTAAAGTTACTCCTGGACCTAGGCTACCATTACGGCCATACAGCTGATGGAAATGATTTGGCGTTTATGGCGGATGGAACGCAAGGTTATACCCGCTTGAATGCTGTTTCCAGAAGTTATTGGCAAGGTAGGATAGGCATAATTTTTAACTTCCTTGAAATTTAAAGGAAATCAAACACAGAGGGGAATCTATCCTTCGGTATGCCCTTTAATGCATCATTATGTACTATAGCTTGTTGCAACAATCTTTTTAAATATTTATTTTGTAATATTACATAGCGAATTTTAACCTATAGGTTATCCCCCAATACTTTTTTATGAACTATTGCTTTAGATTTCTATTTCTGATATTATTATTTATTTCACTGGATAGTTTTGCGCAGGGCACCATTTCTAAACCACAGATTTTCAATTATACAAGCAGCATCTACAAGGGGGGATTGCAGAATTGGTGTGTGGCCCAAGACTCCAAAGGGGTCATGTATTTTGGGAACAATGAAGGCTTACTATCCTTTGATGGCAGAAACTGGCGGATTCACCCGCTTCCGAATGCCACTGTGGTTCGCTCGGTGGCCATTGACAAGAATGACCGGATATATGTAGGTGGACAGGATGAACTTGGGTATTTTGAAGGTGATGATAAAGGCATGTTGGTCTTCCATTCCCTGAAAGAGAAGCTACAGGAATCTGAGCGGTTTTTCTCTGATGTTTGGCATACGGAAATATTGGGAGATGACATCTTCTTCCATACCTCCCTGTATATCTTTAGGCTCAGTCATGATAAGATGGTTGTGGACCGGGCCAAGAGCAGCTGGCAGTTCTTGGGACAGGTGAAGGGTGATATGTATGCTTATGAAGCCGAAATGGGCTTGATGCGGTATGAAAATGGCATCTGGAAATCCATATTAAATTCTACGGACATCGCCTCTGATGTGATTACGGATATCGTCAATTATAATGCAGACACCCTACTCATCTCTACCCTTCGGAACGGTCTGTATACCTATATCAATGGACAGCTTGCCCCTAAAATTATTAAAGGCTATACCAATCTCAATTCCTATCGCATTTCTTGTCTGCAAGATCTTGATAATGACCGATACGCAATAGGCACCAATTCTGGAGGATTATTTATCATCAATGCTTCTGGGGATGTGATGCAACATTACGTCTACAAGGGCGGTCTGCAGACCAACCATATACGAGCTATATTTACCGATAAAAACTCCAATCTATGGCTAGCAACCGATGATGGCATAGACTATATCACCATCAACAGCAGTGTCGGGTATATACAGCCGGATCAAAACACAACAGTCAGCGCATATTCGCACCTAATTTATGGGGGCCGCCTGTTTATAGGAACCTCAAATGGCCTTTATGCGACCGATTTGCTCAATGGCAATAGAGGTAAGGATATTGGAATGTCTCAAGCTCATTTCAAAAAGATAGCACATAGCGATGGACAGGTGTGGTCTTTAAATGAATTCAATGGCAGACTTTTGATGGCTCATGAGGACGGAAGTTTTGAGATCAAGGGCGATCAGGCGAATGCGATCTATAGATCCATCGGGACATGGCTCCACAAAGCCACCACAAGAGTGCTGCCATTTGAGCGATTGATAGCGGGTACGTATGCAGGTTTATGGTTGATCGGGTTTGATGGCAATAATTTTAATGAGTTGGGCCATATCAACAATTCCAATGAATCGCTGCGATTCATTCATTATGATGATAATGCAAATGCCGTTTGGGTGTCCCACCCCTATCGTGGAGTGTCGAAGCTTTGGTTGTCGAAAGACTTCAAGGAGGTCGTCAAGGAAAAATCATATACCCTGCCTGAGGCAGAGTCTTCTATCCTCCACAACTATCTGTTCTTTATCAAGAACAAGGTGATTGTCTGTAATCCCAACTATATCTATGAATATGATGAAAAGGCCGATCAATTTGTAAAATCAGCAGATTTTGCGGCATTAAATGGATTACCTATTCAGTACATGAAGGAAGACAAGTTTGGCAATATCTGGTTCGTCAGCAATAAACGGTTGAGCGTACTGGATTATTCAAAAAGCAGTAAGCAACATCCATTCATTCTCAATCATTTTCCGATGTTGAATGGGAAGATATTGGGTGGATTTGAGTCCGTGTATATACATGATCTAGAGAATGTCTTTATCAATGGGCAGAAGGGCGGGATTCTCCTAGACTATAAAGGTTATTTGGAGAAGGCAATCAAACCCAATGTATTGCTTCGGTTGATCAAGATATCGAATCAGGCCAAAGAGGAACAGGTCCTATATGGAGGTAATGGTAGCACTGCGGCTGAAGACCGGAAAATCCCCAATGCTTTCAATACCGTTCATTTTGAATTTAGTTCAACAAATTATGAGCAGCAGGAGCAGGTAGAATACAGTTACCTGTTGGATGGCTTGGAGACAAAATGGTCCTCTTGGAGCAACAAAGGAGAAAAGGAATACACGAATCTAGGGCCTGGAGACTATGTCTTCAAGGTCAAGTCCCGCAATGGAGTAGGAAATGAATCTGAAGAAGCTACAATTGCCTTTACAGTCGCTCCACCTTGGTACCTACATCCCTTCATGTATGTGCTGTATGCCATATTCTTTATCTCCTTCCCTTTCTGGATTTTGGCCATGCAGCGCAAAAAACTGAGAAGGGTCCATCAGCAGGAGCTTCAGCTTACCCAATTGGAAATCGAGAAAAAAGAAAAGGAAGTCATCAAGTTACGCAATCAAAACCTAGAGGCGGAAATAGGTTATATGGACAAGGAATTGGCCAATTTAACCATGAACATTATACAGCGCGGTGAGGCCCTTGGAAAGATTAAGGAAGGGATAAACCGATCCATGGAAGGCATAAAAGATGCGGAACTCAAGAGCAATTTCAAGCAATTGACCCGGATCATCCGATCGGCAGAACAGACAAATGATGATTGGGAGAAATTCAATATTCACTTCAATCATGCCAATGAAAACTTCTTTTTGCGCTTGAAGAAAGAGCATCCCGACCTGACCCAAAAAGAGCTGCAGCTATGTGCATTCCTAAGGATGAACCTGTCCTCAAAAGAAATTGCGCAGTTGATGCATGTTACAGCCAAGGCTGTTGAAGTAAGTCGGTATAGGCTTAGAAAAAAACTGAAGATAGACCCAGAAATCAACCTTTATAACTACCTATTGGAGTTTGCAAAACCTGAGACACCAAATTAAGACAAGGGAAATATTTGCCTGAATCCCCAAAATATACACAAACAGCACTGAGGGAAAACCGTAATTATACAGCACTGATTATCAGTTGTTAACAATACCGCTGTAGGGTAGCTGTAGTGTACCAAACAGAAGGAATGAGTCAAAAAATTCTCTGATGTAGTGGTAATTGTTTAACCTAAAAAATACAGAATATTCTTCTCCACAATATCTTTGATTTATCATGAAAAGGCCATAACCAAGCCTGCATGATTTTTCAATTATATCACCATGTTAATTTATTTTCCTTTTATGAGATTAAAAATTTTGCATGCATTCATCTTGATTTGCATGTGTATTTCTGTGACGGATCTGAAAGCGCAGACTTTATCGATCCGTGGACAGGTTACCTCATCAAGTACTGGAGAACCCATCTCTGGTGTGACGGTAACTGTCGAAGGTAAAAGACAAGCTACGAGTACAGATTTTGAAGGCCAGTATACCCTTGAGTTTCCGGGCAGCAGTGCCACGGTGAAGTTCTCCCAAATTGGGAAGCTCTCCAAGAGTATCGAAGTAGGGCAATCTGGAGTCTATAATGTACAGTTAGAAGATGGCTTGGACGAATTAGAAGAGATCGTAGTCGTTGGTTATGGAACGCAGAAAAAGAGCGTTGTCACCGGAGCCATCAGTAGTGTGAAAGGCAGCGACCTGGAGACTATGCCAGTTACCCGATTGGAACAGTCCCTTCAAGGTAGAGCCTCAGGACTAACCATCGCTTCCAATTCCGGGGAACCAGGAGCTTCATCCACCATTAGGATCCGTGGATTCACAACGTTCGGAAACAATAACCCATTATGGGTTGTCGATGGAGTGGTTGTTGATGCGGGCGGAATCAGCTACCTGAACCAATCGGATATCGAATCTATCGAAGTGTTGAAAGATGCTTCCTCACAAGCGATCTACGGTGCTAGAGCGGCTGCGGGTGTTATCCTTGTTACCACCAAGAAAGGGGCACAGGGAGCGATCCGTATTAATTACAACACATTCTTGGGCAGTTCAGCTCCGGCAAGAAAACTTAGCCTATTGAATGCCACGGAATATGCAACCTTGAGAAACGAGGCGGCTTTGGCAGCAGGAAATGCCCTGCCATTCCAAGATCCGGCTTCATTAGGAGAAGGAACAGATTGGCAAGAACATATCTTCAATAGAAATGCATTCCGCCAGAACCATGAACTCAGCATCAGCGGAGGAAACGAGGTTTCTACCTTCTACACCTCTTTCGGTCTATTGAGCCAAGAGGGCATCGTAGCCTCGGAGATTTCCAACTATAAAAGAACAAACATCCGTTTAAACTCGGAACATAAGGTTGCCAAATGGTTGAAATTTGGTCAAAACCTAGGTTATTCCCATGAAAAAGGACAAGGTGTAGGGAACACGAACAGTGAGTTCGGTGGGCCATTGTCATCGGCCATCAACTTAGATCCGACTACGCCATTGATCATTACCGATCCATCGGTGATCAATAACCCAAGCTTACCTTATGCGTCACAGGCGGTTCCACGCGATCCAAACGGCAACCCTTATGGTATTTCCCAATTCGTTGCCCAGGAGATGTCGAATCCATTGGCTTATATCCAAACCCGTTTAGGCAACCATGGATGGTCAGACAATATCGTAGGTAATGTATATGGTGAGTTAGAGCCTATCAAAGGATTGAAAATCCGTTCTACCTTAGGTTCAAAGCTATCTTTCTGGGGAAATGAGAGCTTCACCCCTGTATATTACCTGAATGCGGTAATGAAGAGGGCACAGAATGACTTTACCCGTGGAACGAACAGAGGTTTTGATTGGAACTTAGAGAACACCATTTCCTATCAATATACCATCCAAGACCATAATATTTCCGCATTGGTGGGTCAAGGAGCGTACTATGACAACCGCGCGAGAGGTATAGCCGTAACTTATTTTGATATTCCTGTCAATAATTTTGATGATGCCTCCCTGAACTACACCGTTCCGGCAGACCAAAAGAATTCATCAGGATATGAGAATGTGGGACATACGGTTTCTTCCTTATTTGCCAGGTTAAACTATAATTACAAGGAAAAATACTTGGCTGAAGGATTGATCAGAAGAGACGGATCATCCCGTTTTGGAGCCAATAACAAGTACGGTATCTTCCCGTCTTTCTCATTAGGTTGGGTCGTTAGCAAGGAAGATTTCCTAATCGACAACCCACATATCAACATGTTGAAGATCCGCGGAGGATACGGGGTAGTCGGTAATGATAACATCGGTGATTTTGCTTTCCTTTCCACTATCGGTGGCGGACGTAATTACACCATTGGCTTAACGGACATCTATACCGTAGGAAATAGCCCGAATGCACCATCAAACCCAGACCTGAAATGGGAGCAGACCAGTCAGGCCAACATAGGTTTGGAGTTGTCCTTTTTGAGGAACTTCAACCTGACCTTCGATTGGTTCAATAAAGTAACGACCGGTATTTTACAGAATCCACGTATCCCAGGTTATGTTGGGGCAATTGGAAACCCTGCAGCCAACGTTGCGGACATGAAAAATACAGGTGTGGAGTTGGAATTGGGCTACAAAAACCGACTAGGAGAAGTCAATTTCGCCTTGAACGGAAATGCATCCTACCTGAAGAATGAGGTAACCGATATCGGTGCGGGCGTGAGCTTCCTGAACGGAGCTGGTTTCCAGGCATCGACCTACAACATCACCCGTACCATGGTAGGCGAAGCTTTCAACTCATTCTATGGGTTCAAGACCATGGGTATCTTCCAGAACCAAGCCGAGATTGAAGCATACAAGAGCGCAGAAGGCGCTTTGATCCAGCCGAATGCACGTCCAGGAGATTTCAAATGGGCCGATCTAGATGGCAATGGCGCAATCGACGCAAATGACAGAACCTTTATCGGCGATCCGACACCAAATTGGTCTTTCGGATTCACCCTGAACCTAGAGTGGAATAATTTTGATGCCCTAATCTTCGGACAAGGGGTAGCTGGAAACAAGGTATTCCAAGGGTTGAGAAGGTTAGACATCAACAATGCCAATTACTCTACACGAGCTTTGGGAAGATGGACAGGAGAAGGCAGTTCGAACGACTATCCGCGTTTAACGGATGCCGATGCGAACAATAACTTCACGAATCCTTCGGAATTCTACTTGGAGGATGGAAGCTACTTCCGCTTGAAGACCGTTCAGATCGGATATTCCATCCCTTCGGAACTAACCAGAAGGATCGGACTTCAAAAAATCAGGCTATATGCCATGGCTGAGAACCTGATGACCTTTACGAAATATACAGGATACGACCCTGAAATCGGTGGTGGTATCATGAGTATCGACCGAGGCATCTATCCGCAAGCAAGGTCATATATGTTCGGTCTAAATGTTGCATTTTAATCTAGATTAGTGATGAAATTAAATAATAAACTATTCCTTATACTTATTGCTTTCTCTTTATTGGGGCAATCCTGTTCCGATAGCTTTTTGGAACTAAAACCTAGGGGCACGGACTTAGAAGAGAACTACTACAGGAACCGACAAGAGGCTTACAACGGTCTGGTGGCGGTATATGATGTGGTGGGTTTCCAGAGTTCCAGCTATGTCACTAAAATATTGGCTACCTCCGCTGCATCCGACGATCATTTTGCTGGCGGCGGTGGATCCTCAGATTTACCGAATATCCAAGCTTGGTCCAACTATTCACTGAGCCCAGCGGTGGGTCCGCAGGAGGATCTTTGGCGCCGAGGCTATATGGGAATCATGCGCGCCAACGTATTGCTGGAGAAATTGCCAGAGATCCCAATGGGCGATGATGAAAAGGCAAGGTTTACCGCAGAAGCGAAATTCTTGAGAGCCTATTTTTATTTTGACCTTATTCGCTACTTCCGCAATATCCCATTGATCCTGAGCCCGCTCGTTGGAGATGCCATTTATGCAACCCCACAAGTAGCACCTCAGGAGGTCTATGCTGCGATGGAGAAAGATCTGATGGAGGCCATTCCCGTTCTACCTATCAATTTAAACTTAGATACCGAAGCCGGAAGAGCATCACAGGGCACGGCAAGAGCATTGCTGGGCAAGGTTTATCTACAGCAAGAAAAGTTCACCGAGGCAGCTGCCCAATTCAGGGAAGTGAACGGCGAACCCGGCCAAACCAGCAAATATGGCTACAAGTTATTGGCCAATTATGGTGACCTCTTCAAGGTGAGCAATAAATTCAACAGCGAGTCCATTATGGAGATATCCTTTACCAACACCTCCGTTGGTGACTGGGGCTGTATCGACTGTACAGAAGGTAATATCCTGAATATCATGATCGGTCCCCGTGGATATGCGGCAGGTTCAGGAGCACCGGACTATATTGCCGGCTGGGGATTCCTTCCCTTGACCAATGGCCTTGTTGACCAGCTAAAGGGAGATCCTAGATACCAATACACCGTTGCGGATATGCACCAACTGCAAGCAGATGGCAAGGCATCTTACACACCGGGCTATATGGATACAGGTTATTTCCTGGAAAAATATGCCGGTAGAGAGTCGAACAGATGGACAGGTGCCGGAACATTCGAGCTTAATTTTCCACAGAACATCTATGATATCCGCCTTGCCGACACTTATCTCCTAGAAGCAGAAGCGTTGGTCAGAGGCAGTGGAAACATCACCCGTGCAGGAGCCCTATTAAACGCCGTGAGAGTGAGAGTTGGACTTCCGGCAACCACAGCAACCTTTGCGAACATCAAGCGCGAGAGAAGGCTTGAATTGGCCGGAGAAGGACAACGCTGGTTCGACCTGGTTCGTTGGGGAGATGCAGCAGCCGCTCTATCAGCCAGAGGATATGTCGCTGGAAAGCATGAAGTATTACCGATTCCGCTTTTGGAGCTAGATAATACCCAATTGGAGCAAAACAAAGAATACGGAGGCACGAAATAATTGACTGAATTATGAAAACGATATATAACAAAATATTTAATGCGAATCTCTGGAGGATCATGCTATTCTCGATGGTCGTGATTGCCTGTCGTCCAGAAGGAGATGACCTCAGCTTGAATCCCCTACCGCAGCCCAATTTTGAAGCGGTAGAAATAGCACCGGGTCGTGTACAATTGAAGAACACGACCAATACCCCTACCATTGCCAACTGGACCATCGTATCCAGCGGACAGAAACTGTCGGGTGACGTAGTAGAAGTAGCCTTGATCTTTGCAGGCAACTACGACGTGAAATTGGATGTAGTAGGTCAGGGAGGGATGGCAAGTGTGACCAAGCCTGTTGCCGTTAAGCAAAACGACCCGAATGCCTGTGATGCCAAGACCGCACTGGGCTTTATTGCCAGCTGTACCAAGAAGACCTGGAAGCTGAACCCTCAAGCAGGAGCTTTCAAGGTAGGTCCGGGTGCAGATAACGGCGACTGGTGGAGCAGTGGCGCAGGAGAAGTAACCGGTAGAGCATGTGAGTTCAATGATGAATTTACCTTCTCCTTTAATGCAGAGGGAACCTATGCCTACGACAACAAAGGCGATTACTTTGCCGATGGCTACCTAGGGAACAAAACGACCGGCTGTGAACCCGCAGCAAACCTGAAAGGTGAACAGGCCCTATGGAATTCCGGGAATTTTAAATTTTCGGTAACGGAAGGAACAGGTGTCAAAAAGCTTGGTCAATTGAGACTTGTGGGCAAAGGGGCACATATCGGTGTCAAGAAAGCACATAATGGTGGTGAGACCGCAACGGGTCCAGTGAACGACTTTGTGCTTTATGATATATTGGAGATGACCAAAAATAAAGATGGAGCTGGCTATGATATCCTGAAGGTTGGTGTCAATATCGGCGGAGACGCCTGGTGGACCATGACCTTACGTTCTTTCTAATCAGCGATCGATTTTATTTTATAAACAATTTAAAAATGAAGAGAAATATGAGCTTTTGGATCTTACCTATCCTTATACTATTGTCCTGTTCAGAAAAATCGAACGAGAACAATATCGTTATCCCTGAACCTCCTCCAGCCCCAAAACCGAAAGAATACAAGTATTCGGAGACACCGGTCTGGTTTGATGAATTCGATAAGGATGGTCTGCCCAATACCGAACTATGGGGCTATGACGTAGGAAGAGGCGATAACGGATGGGGAAATAATGAATTGCAATATTATACCAATGCCCGTCCGGAGAACGTGAATATTGCCGATGGCATATTGAGCATTACCGCCAGAAAGGAAAAATTTGAAGGTGCTGACTATACTTCAACCCGTTTGATCAGCAAGGGCAAAGGAGATTTCCTGTACGGTAGGTTCGTTGTCAGGGCAAAGGTCCCTGCTGGAAAAGGAACTTGGCCAGCAGCATGGATGTTGCCTACCGACTGGGCATACGGCCCATGGCCAGCTTCTGGGGAAATTGATATCCTGGAACATGTGGGCTATGAACCGGATGTAGTGCATATCACCATGCACACCGAAGATTATAACCATGTTAAGGGCACCCAAAAGGAAGCCATCAAGAAGATTCAAAATGCGACCACCGAATTTCACGAATACCGCGTGGACTGGACTCCTGAATATATCAGAGGTTTTGTGGACGGCGAACAGATCCTGCACTTTCCAAATGAAGGTAAAGGAAGCGGCGTTTGGCCATTTGACAAGAAGTTCCACTGGTTGCTGAACTTGGCAGTCGGAGGTAATTGGGGTGGATTAAAAGGCATTGATGAAGCCTCATTCCCTAATGTTTATCAAGTAGATTATGTTCGGGTTTACGAACTGTTGAACCCATAATAGAGAAGATCGTTTTAAGTCAATGGTATTTGTACCTTAAATACTGTTACTGATGTGATGATTGGGGTAAGAATTAGCTTCGATGGGTAGGCTAATCTTACCCCTTAATCTTTTTCCCTCTGGGCTTTCCCTAGAAAATCTCTTTCCTTTTAGACCACATTGCCTCTATAGCTAAACATAATGGTCATTTGATCCATTTTAGGTTAAACACCCTCCTTTTTGGGCAATAATAGCCATAATAAAGCGATTGTAGCTTTAAATGCCTTAATACTTCGCACCTCTATATCCAGCATGTCTCAATACTTTATTTTGATATAATTTATCCTATTTATTAATCTTAAACCACTCAAAATGAAACAAGAGTTAATGATTTAACAAATCGGGTAAACTATTAACCATACAACCCGTAAAGAGTAGACGATACGCTACAAAGATTAAACAAAAGTTAACCAATCTTTTCTTTCGAGGATAAATAAGTTAAATTAGTATAAGATAGAGATCTCAAATATCTGACCAATTGTTAATAAAATTTTGAATCAGAATATTCATTAAATGCGTTAACCACATGATTTTATCCTTTATCTCCATATTCATAATTATTAATAGTTTGTTGGTCCTGAAGTTAATACAGGGTGTAAAAAGACAAATACATCATTGGGGCCTATACACAATTCTATTATTAACTATCTTATTCTTAACGATCATTCCATTTTTGTACATGATTGATGATGAAGCACATTTTTACATTCTCAACATCCCTATAGGTTTTCTTTACGGACCTGCACTTATGATTCTTTCCAACAGACTTCGCGGCAAGCAAAAAAAGAATTTATGGGTACACTTAATTCCGTTTGTAATATTCTTTATTATCTACTTGGTATTTGTAAATAACTTATCGTTCCAGTACAATTCTTTCATGAATTTTGTCCCGCTATTTAATTCGGGATTGGTCCTTATACATTTTTTCATCTATTTTGTCATTATTCAGCCTAGATACTTTTTAACCAGGTTGAGGGAAAAGCTTCAATTACTTCCTAGAATGGTTGTTATTGGTCTATTTTCAACCATCATTACCATAATAATCCTTTCTTTAACCAATTTTACCAAAGACATAGAATTTATATGGGCGGGTAGACTCACTTTAATCAGCATGTTCCTCTCTACTTTAACCCTTATTTACTCGGCAAATATCAACTTCTATCATTCAAAAGGGAACTTAGTAGAAAAGGGAAGTGACATAATAATATATGATATCAACTATTATGAGCCCACAAAACAAAGCGCTAATGCTACCCATCCAAATTCAGATCTGTTCATGGCTTACAACCTCAAGATTATCGAGTTCGTCAATTCCCAGGGCTATCTTGATAGTGAGCTAACGAAGGAAAAATTCAGCTCTGATTTAGGGATTCCGATTCGTCATGTGAGTCAATTCCTAAAATACGAGTACGGAGAAAGTTATACGAGCTTTATCAATCAATTAAGGATGGCTTATGCAGAGAAGAAACTCAAGGAACAAGTGATGGACTATACGATTGAGGATTTAGCCGGTATTTGTGGATTCAGTTCCCGTGCTTCCTTCTATAGGAATTTCCAGGCTATCCATGGCTGTTCACCGCATAAGTTCAGGAACGACCAACTTATAGCCCAATAATAATTCCCCAGTCATTTCCTTGGTTTCAATAGGGAGCCCTCCTCACTATTGCTTTCAATGTCGTAGAAGCTTTCGGTCTTAATCAAAGGCAGGAAAGCCTCTCTTTTAGGCAATTCCTTAATCCTGGCTCACAACATCTCCTATTGCTCGAATAATATGGCCTCCTTTTTACGGCTATCCCAAGGATACAGCTTATTGGCACAAAAACACATGACTGAAACCCCTGTGAATAAATACCGATGTACAGGGTTTGTCACCCCATTTGTCCCTATTTGAACCACTTAACAGGATGGAAAAAGTTTTTTCTAATAGTAAATTTGGATTTTCTACAAATTGTTTGAAAAACGAACACTCAAATTAATAAAACCCTTATTATCATTAATATACAAATTAATAACGCAAAAAATTACCTATAAAAACGAGTGTCCGTTATTGTTGTATTTTCCGAAAATGGAGAAAATGAGACAATAAATCCAAACCTAATTAATGAGCTTTGTTTAAGCGAGAATCGATGAAATGCAACGCCAATTATACGTTACACTTCCCTCCAATTCTAGGCAAGATCAAAAGATTGTCAATTAATTATTATAAAAATATTGATTATGAACTTTGAATACTTCACGTACTACCTAAATTATATAGGTACTATATTCAGCGGCTATCCGCCAATTGCTAGAGTCACTTTTGTAATGGTCCTTTTTTTAATAGTGGTAACCATACTAGCTTTTACCCGCCTATTGGTCATAGGCTATCAATTAAACAGGACTGAGAAAAAGAAACAGAAAACTGCAAACCATTTCTATGATAAACTTTCTTTTATCATTAAAAACCCTTCGATATATGAAAAAGAAGAGATCCAAAGACTATTGGAGTTCAATATTACAAGTTTGAAACATTGGAAATCTGATTATGTAACCGACGTTTTATTGGATGTCAAAAGCGAACTGATGAAAGCTGGCCAATTTAATGATCTCAATTACAAGAACAGTCTTGAAGCCTTAGGTTTAATGGGCTTTTGGGAGAAAAGAATTAGAAACTCAGGCTTTGATAAAAGAAAAGAAGCCTTGTTGGTCATAGGAGAATTTGACAACGGTGTAAATACCGGCGTACTTTCTAAGTCAACCTTCCATAAAAACAAGGATATCAGGAAAGCCGCAAGAGATCTATACACCAACCAAGACAAATACAACCCCTTTCGTTTTATGGAAGAAAACTTCGATGAGGAGTTTACCCAATTAGATAAACTTCGGCTTCACTCTACCTTAATCAAGAGGTCTAGGGATGGAAAGCTTCCAAACTTATTGCGTTGGGTGAACAGCTCCAAGAGCCCAAAGTATATCATCTTCATCTTGAGGGAAATAGGATATTTCAAACAAGAAGAAGCATCAGAGATCTTGACAGACTTACTTGATAAGCATGAAAACCGGGATATCCGAGTGCAAATGGTAGAAACCCTTGGTGAGCTAGGTTACTTTGAGGGCATCCCTAAATTAATAGATCGCTATCCCATGGAGACTACGGTGGTCCGTGAGGCCATTATCAGGACCATGGCCATACTGCCTTGCCAGGAGTCATTGGAATTCTTGGTCAAGAATTACAAATCAACTGATGACAATAACAGCAAATTAAACATTGCGAGAGCGATCAGCCAACATGGGATCGAGGGACAACAGGCACTTGAAACACTTAAAAACGAGGTGTCAAAGACCAAAAAGGAAGCTGAAAACATGCTATTAGCTCAAGTAACCAATGAAAAGAACTTTACAGTAGCACAATATCAAACCAATGGCCTATTTCTTTAACTATTTGATCTACTTCTATGCCACCGCCTTGGCGGTCTTCTATCTGGCATTAATGGTAATGAGCTATTTCAAAACGATTCGCTATCGATTTAAATACACGAAGCGCGAAGAGAATTATCTAAAGGACTTTCCTGACCAAGCTCCAGGAATATCAATTGTTGCACCTGCCTATAATGAAGAAGTCATTATCTCAGACAGTGTTCACTCCTTCTTGAATCTTGATTATCCAACATTTGAAGTGATCATCGTGAATGATGGAAGTACCGACAGGACTCTCGACATCTTGAAAGAGGAATTCGAATTGATGGAGGTGCCCTATTATTATGTCTACAAGGTGTTCTGTCAACCCATAAAAAGAGTTTTTCGATCCAGCAATCCGGCATTCAGTAAGCTTATTGTGGTCGATAAAGTAAACGGAGGTACCAAAGCGGACGCGATGAATGCAGGGGTAAATATCGCTCAATACGATCATTTCATCAATACAGACGTAGACTGCATCCTTTCTGAGGACACCTTGAGCAAAATCATTCTTCCCGTCCTTGATTCCGACACACAAGTTATCGCCGTAGGAGCCACCATGCGCATGGTGAATGGTTGCAAGGTAGAGAAAGGAAAGATAACCCGGGTAAAAGCGCCGAGCCGACTGATTCCACTTTTCCAGGAAACTGAATATTTAAGGTCATACCTAGTTGCAAAAATGGGTTGGTCGATGATCAACTCCATTCCAAATGTCTCTGGGGGCTTCGGTCTGTTTGATAGACAGGTCGTAATCTCCGCTGGGGGCTTTGATTCCACCTCCCATGCGGAGGATATGGACATGACCGTGAGAATGGTGGCGTTTATGCGGGAGAACAAAAGAAAATATAAAATAGTTCAATGTCCCTATAGTCTATGCTGGACTGAGGGGCCTCCCAACATAAGCCTCTTGAACAGGCAGAGAACAAGATGGGGTCGCGGGATGCTTCAGTTCATCGTCGATCACCGAAAATTCCTCTTGAACAGAGATTATGGGAGAATGGG
Source organism: Sphingobacterium sp. NPDC055431 (assembly GCF_053644255.1). Taxonomy (NCBI): domain Bacteria; kingdom Pseudomonadati; phylum Bacteroidota; class Sphingobacteriia; order Sphingobacteriales; family Sphingobacteriaceae; genus Sphingobacterium; species Sphingobacterium sp. NPDC055431. Next base: position 73,903 of record NZ_JBSHLH010000008.1, on the reverse strand, counting down.
GCTGATCGTCATGCCGTATATTGTTTTTTTTGAGTTCTTGGCGCCAATCATTGAGATGGTGGGCTTGATATTCTTCCTGTTTTTATTGTTAACAGGTCAGGTTAATTTCGAAACCTTTTGGATGATGCTGCTCTATGCCTATTTAATCGGATTGGTGGTTTCGATAGTCACTGTGTCCAATGATTTAGTTCTTGGAAAGTTGTATAGAAATTTCTGGGAATATCTCAAGCTGGTGTTCTTTGCCGCCCTAGAGCCTTTTTTATATCACCCGCTGGTGGTTTTTTTCACCCTGAAAGGCTATGTTCAGTACATTACCAAAAAGGATTTCAAATGGGGCCAGATGACCCGACAGGGATACGCACCTAATAAAAACACAAACACCGCAACATAATATGTTAAAGAGATTTATATTCTCCAAAAGGATGATTACAGCCTTTGGACTGATCTTTTTTTGCCTTGTTTCTTATGCTCAAAGCACAGGGTCTACCAACCAAAACAATTTGGAAGTAAATCAAATCAATGCATTATACAACCAGCAGCGCTGGGAAGAAGGCAGGAAAAAAGCAGAGGAAATCTTGCTAAAAACCCCCAAAGATTCCGATATGAGAATGATGCTGGGTAAATACTATATCCATAGCAAGCAGTATGATAAAGCGAGGTATGAACTGGTCAAATCATTGGAATATGGCCCTAGCAATCATGAATCTAAGAAGATGCTTATTACGGTCGAAACGGAGACTGCGCGCTATTCAAGTGCAATCTGTTATGTCAATGAGTTGCTGGAGGTAAACCCCTATTTGAAAGATCTTTGGCGAAAAAAGATTGATTTATATCGCGTATCGGGTAACCAAGTGGAGGCAGATCGTTTGTTAAAAAGAATTGCACAGATATATCCTGAAGACCCCGAGTTGCGCAAGGATCAAACCTATATTACCGAGCAGCGCACTGCTGAAGTCCGCAATTCGGGAAAAATAGATAAGACCATCGAACTGGCAAGGAAATCAGTAGAAGACCAACCCCAAGAGCAGGAGAGTTATTTTTCGGTTATAGACAGCTACATCAAGGCCGGGGACTATAACAACGCCTTGGTTTATTCCGAAAGAGCCTTAAACCAGTTTCCAGGCAACGAAGGTTTCATCAGCAAGAAACTAGCCGTCCTAGAACATCAGAAGCGCTATTCAGAGCTGTTGGGCTTCCTTGGTCAAGAGATGAACCGAGGTGGAAGTGCAAATCTCAGGAACCAGTACAACTACTTTCTACTTGAAGCGGCCCGCAATGCCAAGGAAGGCGATGCAGGAACGCTATATGGAAAAATATTTGAAGCTTCGCCCGGAAACGAGGAAGCATTCGCCTATGTTTTCAATGAACGCGTGGGCCAAGAACAATATGAGGAAGCTGTCGATGTCCTGAATAGGCACCGAAACAGTATAGGTGGCAGCAAAGAGCTCGACCTGAAGGAACTGACCGTCTATAAAAGGATGCAGAACCAACCAAAAGTTGCTAGCCTAACCAAAGACCTTTTTAGCAAGTACCCAGACGACTTGGACCTACGCGAGTCTTATGTCACCAACACCTTAAGAAGTGCCAAAAACAGCATGGACGAGGGAAAGACCACGGTGGCTATTTCAGAATGGCAAGAAGTTATCCGTTATGGCGACCATGAATCGGTAAAAAGTGCCCAGGCAGGTATCTACAATGCTTACCAGTCTAGCAATCGACTTCAGGAAGCTATCGTCGTATTGGATGAAATGTTATTTGACGATCCAGGCAACTTGGACCTGATGATGAAGAAATCAGATCTATACAATAAACAGGGTAGGTATGACTATGCATTAAGTATTTACGAGCAAGTCCTGGCGCAAGCCTCCCCAGAGGACAAACCGCGTTTGCAAAATGGTTACTCAGAAATCATAGCCCCTTGGATCAAACAGTTCCGTGAAGAATACAAACTCATTGAAGCCAAACAGCTATGCGAAAGGTGGTTGGCAGTTGATGAACATAATCAAGACGCCCTGCTTGCCATGATCAATATCAGTTACCAACTCAAGGACCATGATGCAATGCTTTCTTACGCCAAAAAGGCCGAAGAGCTTTATTTGGATGATATTCCATTTAAGATCAAGCTAGCAGAGGCCATGAACCATAAGCCAGAAACCTTAGGAGACTCTTGGGAACTGCTCCACCATCAGGTCACACTCAACCCGTTCCACCAACCCTTGGTCAACACCTTCAGTAGCACTACCGAAGAATACGCTGCCAGGTTATTGAAAAACAAGGAACATAGCCAAGCCCTAGCCGTCATCGATACTGCCCTTCAATACAATGAAAACAGCAAATCCTTGAAGTATCTGAAAGGTACTGCCTATGAAGGCCTAAAGCAGTATGATTCGGCTTATTATTACCAAAGGTATTATGATCCATCCCTATTGGAATTCGAAGACTTTAAACAGCATCTGGATTACCTAGGGCAACGATCTTTCAAGAACACGGTGGGTATTTCACACCTCAGGGCAAGGTTCGGCGACAATGATGCCCTTACGACCATTTCCACAGCAGAATACAGCCGCTTACATACCGATGGATCCATATATACCGGGCGCCTGAACTATACTGGGCGTGAAAATGGAAAAGGAATACAAGGACAGTTTGAATGGACCAAACCATGGACACCTGAGATTTCCAGCCGGATTGACCTAGCCCTAGCCAATAAGTTTTTCTTGAAGGTCGCAACAAATGCCGCCGTCATGTATGATTGGAAACCAACTTGGCAACTTGAAGCTGGAGCTGGATTTAGGAAATTTTTCACAGATGAATCCTTGATGAACCTGAATCTAGGCGTCATGAAGACCATTGATGACTTTAACCTATCAGGGAGAATCTCCAATTTCATGCTAATGGAGAATGGCAGCAGCAGCTACCTATACAACGTAGGCTTAAAGGGACAATATTACATGAACAATCCTAGAAACTTTGTTCTTGCAATAGCCAGCGTAGGTAATTCTCCAGACTTGGACTTAATGGACTTCCAGATCCAAAATAGTTTTGAGGTACTCAATACCATGGTCGGCGCGGGATTCGGCAGGAACATTTCAAGGAATATTTCAGCCAACGCATTAGGGTCATGGTATAACTTCCAAACCAACCTAATTGATGGAGTCAGTACCTATAAAAACCTGTACAACATTAACCTGCAAATGAATGTATCTTTTTAGATTCACCATACCCCTGTTCGGCCTTTTCGCCTTTAGCTCTTGCACGAGCAGTAAGGGCCAAAGCAATGTGTTCAACTTTGCTGAACAGAAGATAATTATTATCTCTAACGGAGACCAAAGCAGTGCTGCAATGGCTGATTATTTCAATCAGCACCTTTCCAAGCGAAATACAGGAAACAAACTATCCATCATCAGAACAGATAGCCCAGATACCACAAACAAAACAAACCAGATATATTTTGAGCTTGTCCCTGACTTAAGCTTTGATTACGAGATCAAGAATGTTCCGGGAAAGCTTTCCCTATTTGCAAAGAACAGGGAAACCATGGTATGGCTGATATATGGCCTTATCTCCCATTTGGGAGACAAGGTCGATATCGATGCGCACGACCTCCCTCCTGCCATCATTCATTTCAGGACAGGCCAATTCAATTTCGCGATTCACTATCGTGAACCTCATATGCTCAGCAATACTGACCCAGATTTAGTAGGCATCTACCATACCAATAGCGTAGACCGTGATTGGGGAATTTGGGGCCATAATTTTAAAAAGATTTTTAATGGAAAGATCCCTGAAAGAGCCTATGCGCAGACCGAAGCGGGTATAAATAAAGAACAATTTTGTTTCTCCTCTGCAGAAACCCTTGCTGCCATCAAAGCATATCTTGACGGGCAAGAGGGAAATGGCGTAAAGTACTTTATGATCGCTCCCAATGACAATAACATCGCTTGTACTTGTGAAACTTGTAAAGAATTGGGGAACAAGACCGCTGATGCAACAGGTGCAGTTACAAATCTGCTGAATAGCCTTGCAAAGCAGTATCCAGACTATCAATTTTTCACCACGGCCTACCTGACTACTAAACGTGCTCCTTCCATTCAAATGGAAAAAAACACCGGTGTATTCATCAGCACGATCGATTTCACAAAATCTTCCAAAATCATCCCAAGCAGTACCGCTGTCCAAGATTTTGGACCCTTGGTAGAGCAATGGAAAAATAAAGTCAATGCGGTCTACCTCTGGGACTATATTTCAAATTTCGACGATTATTTGAGCCCTTTCCCCGTATTAGATCGCTTTCAAAATCAGCTGAGTTACTTTCGTTCTATAGGAATCAATGGCTTTTTCCTCAACGGTTCGGGCTATGACTATTCTCCATTCGAAGACATCAAGACCTATGTACTGAGTGCGATGATGATGGATCCAAGCTTGGATGCCAAAGACCTAGTCGAGGGCTATTGCAAAAGGACATATCCAACATCAGGTAAGCTAATAGCTGATTATCTTTTAGCGATTGAACAGAAATCAAGTCGATCAAAATCTGAAATAGGAATTTATTTACCTTTCAGAGAACTGATGAAATCCTATTTAGACCAAGGTGGGTTTCAAAAATTTCATAGCGATCTATCTGAACTGAGCAAAAAAGCAAAAGGAGAAGAAAAGATCAAGCTTGACAAATTATTATTAGGCTTGGCCTATACCCAACTCCAGTTTGACATCCATACTGGAAATTTTGAAAACGGATTCCTTGCAGAACGAGAAGGAAAGGTATGGATCAATCCCAAGGCCGAGGAGAGCATCTTGGAATTGGCAGCCTTTTCCAAAAAATACAAACAGGACCATTATAAGGAAACTGATGGCGAGATAAGCAACTATATCGCCGAATGGAAACAGATCCTAGCCCATCCAATGAACAGAAATCTTTTCCAGATCGAGAAGGTGCTGGAATTAAGGACCATGCAAGCACTGAAAGAAGCTGCTCTATTGGCTGACAACCTGCCCGGATTCCTCTCCGATTTCAATCAAGGCTGGTTATTAGCTGCAGAGGATATCAATGTTTCAGGTAAGCTGGTATCCGTAGAGGAAAGAAAAAAAACAATCCGCATGCGGTTCTTACATAATGCAAGGCACCGGATGCTAAGGCCCGACAAGATTGAAATACTGAAAGACGGGCAGCCCATCGCAAAGGTCGCGGGCATGGAATTGATCCAAGAAGGCAACACATTCCAGCTGGAAAAGGAAATCATGGTTAACGGAGAGCAACAAATTGAAATAAGGATAAACAAAAATAAAAGCATTAACAATTCAGTAATAGCATGTGATGAAATTGAAATATTTTAACATTTCGCTTTTAGCAATCATCAACTTGTTGATAACAGGTTGCATGGACATCAAGGACAGGAAAACCACCGTGGAAATAGAAGATAACCATAGGCATTACTTTCCGATTTTAGCAGGTGAGCTCAAGGATTTGGTCTTTAACATCAAAAACACCGGCGATGAACCTTTAATCCTGACAGATATTATTACTTCTTGTGGTTGCCTGAAGAACTCAGACGGCATTGGCGGGTTTTCAATCCCACCCAAAAAAGAACGGAAGCTTATCCTGAGCTACAATAGCGCTAAGAACATTGGAGCAGTGAAACATTATGTTACACTTTACGGGAATTTTAAGGATGCCGAATACAAAGAGATTGTTTTTGATATCAATGTCGTCCCTGGGGCAATGTATACCAAGGACTATGAAGAATTGTATACAGAGGAACTTGAAGAAAATAAATCAGTTGAGCTTATGATGGATGGAAGACAAAATGGGAAAGGATATTACATGCCTGAACCACCTCCAGAAATCGAGAAACAAAATAATTAATTACATAAATTTTTATTTAAAACAATAATTTTTTTGTAAAGAATTGGATTAATATAAAAAGATAAAGTAAAAAATGTGGATATTTAACTACATGAATTAACTTTTGTCTTAATATGAAACCCGTTGCCTATAACCCTCAAGAAGTCTTGATTTCATTGATTGAAATCGAGAAATCCTTAAAAACGGTTATTCAAGAGAACTGTCCAGAGAAACCTATTACATTAAACGAAGATCTAGATACGGCTCTTAATGACCTACTAGACGCACAAGGCGCCAATATTGATAAGGTAGAATATTTAACAACCCAATTATCGCTGTTACATCTCAAGCGCGAACTGGACAAGACGATCCAGGTTGTAATTGAATCCAACGAGCTAAGGGCGTTATTTGATTATTCAAAATATTCTCATGATTTATTGAAGAAAACGCAAAAGATAAACAGAGATTGGAGATGGATAGACTATATCCTCCTGATTGTGCTCTGTGCAAACTTTATTGCCATAGTCAGTGCGCTGTATTATTTGAGGTAATTGATTCTGATAAACTGTTGAACTTTCATTTAACCATAATGGAAACAAAATAAATGTGCCCAGAAAACCTGTTTAATTTTGACATCGATGAAATTCATTTTTAGTAACTTATTAATTGCATTGTGCTTCCTTTTTGAATACGCCTATTCACAAGGAAATGTCATGGAAACGATCAATGAAATACCTTGTGCCGCTCCTATTTCTAGTGAGATAAAAGATCTCAATAAAGTGGTGCTGAATGCTGATTCACTCATTGTTGTTGCCAATAGTGATAAACAACGTATTTCCGCTTTAATGACCAAGGCAAATGTCTATAGGCAACAAGGTAATTTCCCCCTATCGATCAGGACAGCCATGCATGCGGATTCATTAGCTTCCTATACCCTGAACTTCCAATGCCAAGCTGCCATTTCGGGCTTTTTGGCCAAGTCTTTTCGTTCCTTAGGTTTGATGAACATATCCAGCAGATACCTGGACCGCGCAATGAAGGCCAACAATATGATCAAAGACTCTGAACTAAAGCAATTTATTTTGGTAGATCTTTTACATGAACAAGCTTACCACTCCTTGGAAATAAAGGAATACTTAAAAGCCGCGGCTTTAGCTAGCTCTGCCGCAAAACAAATTCCCAAACAAGCCAAGGATAAAATGAAAATTATGGTAGCCCAAGCCACCAATGATCAGATCATGGGGATCTTTGAAATGAACTCGGGGAAATTAGAAACCGCAGACTCCCTCCTCAATTCTGCCCTAAACAAATTGAGCAATATAAACTGTTCCCTAAAACCCCATGTCTATATTGCCCTTGGAGAAATTGCCATGAAGGAGGGTAACTTTAAATCGGCACAGCAGTACTTGTCCTTGGTGGACCAATATCTAGCGGTTGAAATGGACGATGAGCTAGAGAAAATATCCTACGACAGCTGGTCCGCCTATTATAAGGATACTGGGAACATGGAGAATGCGCTCTATTATACCCAGAAATCCGCCGAGCTATTGAAAACAAAGATAAACCGGGCCAATATACTCTCTGCTAGCTTGCTTTTGGAGACTAGGGACAGGGAAGAAATGTACAGGTTTCTTTATATTATTTCCCTGAGCGGAATTATCTCATTCCTGGTCTTTGCTGCTTACTTCCTACTCGTTTGGAAACGCAAAGTATGGATTCAGCCAGAACCCGTCGAAGTAATGTCGGAAAGCCAAGCAGAGAGTCCAGGGATGTCCGCAGATCCCGAAGAAACTAGCTACCCCGATCTCAATGCTCTAAATAATCACAACACAAAGCTGAACCAAATAAAAATATCGAGGTATACAGAAAATTGTCTCTATAGAAAGCTGGGAAAACTAGAAGCAGAAAAGTTCTTCCTCGAGAAAAATGTAAAACTTGACCAAGTCGCCTCCATGATGGGCACAAACTCCAAATATGTATCCTATATCATCCAGAAATACCGCCACATGGATTTCTATGAATTTATCCAAAACAAACGGATTGAATATTTCCTTAACCTGTTGAAGACCTCACCGGAATTATTAGACTTCAAACTGGCATATCTCGCCCAAAAATGCGGCTATTCATCCTTGAGCAAGTTCTCAACCTCATTCAAGGCAGTCACTGGAATGCCCCCATCGACCTATATCAACCTCCTAAAAAAAGAGCTAAATACGTAGCATAGCACTAAGATTAAATTCTAGCCTGAAACTATAAATTTTTAGGCTATACCTCTATTGTTTTATCTTTCATTTACCCCCTCCCTAGGCAATCTAGTAAAATTTCCTCCCACTTATTTTACTAGCTCCATTTCTAGAAACCCCGCTAACACCATGTAACACAATCAACAAAAGTTTTAACGCTCCTAGAAAATCATTTTTAGCCCAAATCCAGATATCTCCAACTATAAAAGCAACAATACACTGATAACCAGTAGTATACAAAATTCAACAAGATCATCAGTGCTACGAGCCAATATTTGAGACAAACAACACATAGCTGAACTCTGTGTCAAATCTTCTTAACTTTCAAGATAATATTAGCCCAAAAACGCCCATAAATCATCCTAAAGGAGCAAAGTAGCAATTTCCTGACCCCATCTCAACCTAAACGCGAAACCAGATAATAATTAATAAATAGTTAAACCATGAAATTTGAAGAATCTATAAAAATTGAGGCCGTAACCTCTATTGTTAAGGGAGACCTTAACATAAAAGAAGTTATGCAAAAATATCAGATCAAAAAAAAGAAAACCGTGGTCGACTGGATCATTAGGTTATTGCCCACCGTAACGGAACAAGTCAAAAAAACAAGGGGCAATTAGGTGAAAGAGTTTAAGGTTTTTTTTATGAAATCGAAGGGGTATGGTATGGGTCTCATTCGAGACACATTCCGAAAATTCGCAAAATGAATGAAGGGGTTCTGGGGGTATGTTCGAAGAGCTGTGGAAGGGGATTGGAGAGATGGTAAAGTTGGTTGGAATGGGACTTGGTTTTGAGCAGGGAAAATGGTTAAGGAAGTGCCGAGAATTTTAGGGAGAAATTTAAGGCATTTCCCGAATATGCCTCGAATGAGAGTGGGCTGAGAGTGGGGAGGAAGCCGTCATTTTCAGTAAAATATATAAGTTCATTTCTATTATGTATTCGTCTTAAAAAAACAACTAAAAATGAGATCTTTTCTATTCGTTTTTTCCGTAGCCCATTAAATAACCCCTTGATTTGATATCCACTTGAGCTGCATTAGTTATGATACCAGGACAAAAGAATCAATACATTTATAAATGTGAGAATGGCAAATAAAAAGGTTTACCAAAATTAATTCTTCGATGCCAAAACATTGAAATATGTAAAGTAAAAAATTCTAGAGAATTGATTTCAAATACGTACCAAAGAAAATATTATAGAATATTCAATCAATTGATAAACCTTTAAAGTATTTTAATATCTTACAAGATAATAATCAGTGTTGATTATGTTAATAAATGGGTGTATCTTGTCTTAGGGTTTAGTTTTCGATCATTGTTAAATATCTAAGGCATTTGGAGAAATTAATACTCTACTGGCTTTAATCATATTACTGAACCTTAATATTGAAAGATATCAGTTTAACTTTATTAAATAACTACCTCTTTATGAAAGTGGAGATTTGGAAAGTCATAATTTGGACTAATTACGTTTTTCCATTATGGATTCAGGATTCTTTGGTGGGGTAAAAAGCTATTTCTAGAGAAATTTTACTAAAATACACTTGGTTCCAATTGTTTATTGATTATTTCCCCTTTTATAATAGGATTTAAGAAAAGAATTGAAAATTTAACCCTAAAAACAGGATACAAATTATAGAATACATATTTCATGTGATTTAATTAAAAGTTTAATTACCTAGTATATGGCGCAACTTTATCTTGCCAGTAATTTAGGTTATCAGTTTATAAGAAATCTAAACTATGGTTTTTACATGGATATTAGCGAAAATGGCGAAGTTGCAATCTTGATAAAATTGGAACCTAGCCTCATCAATAGTATCATTCATGGATGTGAATTAAATTTGGTCATAAGAAATCCAAATCTGATTTCCCGAAGTTGTACCCTTTATGTTTACGACAACAAAAATGATCCGCTTTTTGTGACAGCTAAGGAATTTGGGGAAGAAGACAAATTCCTAAAAGGTTTTGACAAGGCTGTTTCCGCCATTGCAGATGGAAGGAAAGAGGTTATTATGGTTTTATTTAATGAAATTAACAGTCCAATCTTCTCATCTAATATCGGTGTAGAAACTGATCCGGAAGAATTTAAAAATTGGCTTTTTAGGGTATACAACGACCCTGAATATGAAGATTTTCATGGTTATAATATCGGAAATGGAAATTTTCTGCCAGAGGATGCTATAAAGGGTTTCAGTGTAGGATTAAAAAATGAAGACCATTCTAGGAAGGAATCATTGATTATCAAATCTCCGGACTATGTTGGAAACGAATTCACAACTCCAATCTCTGGAGATGGTGTTTTTATGTATTCAGATTTTACGGTAGATGGAAAGCACGGAAGACTACAGGAATTGGCTCTGGACAAAAAGCTGAGTGTATTGTTCAATCAAGGTGAAAATTTGTTCAGTTCACCAAGGTTTGCTAACAAGCTTGAAATGATAGATTTTATTCTCTTTGATAATAACGCTGCAATTCTCATAGAGAGTAAATATATAATTAGTGAAAAAAGAAACAAAAGAAATGGCAATGTAATCAAGGCCATCAATCAATTAAACAAAGCTGAACAAGTGATTTTACAGCGTGATTTTCAAATGGAAAACGAATACCTTGACAAACGTCTTCGAGAGGTCGATGTCATTCTGAAGATATGTATCTTAAATGATCGTATAAATTTTGAAAATGATTATGAAAAAAAACTTTCTGCTCAATTTGAAAAGGAAAGTCTACCACTATTTGTATCTGTTACTAATTTCTCTGAACTTTTGGTCGGCCTTTACCTCAAAAATCCTGATTTTCTATCCTACAATCTTTTTTTCAACCTAATAACTAATTATCATCGTTATCTTGATAGTGAAGAATTGATAAATTCCCATCATGGGATATCGATAGAGGGAATGAATTCTTTCGAATTAACAGAACTTAGAAAAAAATTAAAGAAATAAATTTTCTCAAACCAATTGATTAATTTTTATTGAGTTCTGTAATCGATGTTTTAATATATTTCCTTTTCGTAAGTTCCGGGACAATTTCTTAGTTTTATTGATGTAAGTTTTAACTAAATTATGACGTATGTACCTTAGTGCTTTGCACATAACCAATTTTAGGAAGATTGAGAATCTCGACCTAACCTTCAATAGAGGTATCAATCTGCTCGTTGGGGAGAATGACGCAGGGAAATCCAGTATTATAGATGCAATAAGATTGATCACAGGGATCCATGGGAATGACTATCTGCGAGTTTCCCATGATGATTTCCATCATAACGGTTTAAGTCGTAGCACACATTTACAAATCGCCTGCGAGTTTAGAAACCTGAGTTCTGAAGAATCTGCATGTTTTTTGGAATGGTTGAGTATTGAAGGTGAAGAATACTATTTGAAGCTAACGCTTTCTGCCTATAGAAAAGATAGGGGAAATTCCTCTTTTGAGGTCTTTTATGACATCAGGGCCGGTGAAGACGAAGAAAGCGGCGTTATCGGGGGGGAAGCTCGTTCCAGATTGAAGGCAACCTATCTCAAGCCATTAAGGGATGCAGGACACGAACTTGCGCCTAGAAGAGGTTCAAGGCTCTCTCAGATTTTGGGAGCTTATGATATATTTAACCAAAAGCCCGATGTTGTCCATCCACTGGTAGAAACTATGAACAAAGCAAATGATGACATTACTGAATATTTTGAAAAGAAAGAGGGAAAGGTGGTATCCGATACCATAAATGTTACCTACCTTAAGGAAATCTCTTTAAAAAATAATCCTTTGCAATCACGGTTCGGGATTGTTCGAAATGAACTTGGCCGGATTTTGGAAAAACTAGAACTTGTCGGAGTTTCGAGTATCGATGAGACCAACATTGGGCTTGGTAGTAACAACCTTCTTTTCATCGCTGCAGAAATGTTGTTACTCAAAAAAGACTCTGGATATGTAGGGTTAAAACTAGCTCTAATCGAAGAAATCGAAGCTCATATCCATCCCCAGTCTCAGATCAATCTAATAGACTTCCTCAACAAGCACTGTTCGAAGCTTCAGTTTCAGAATATCATTTCTACCCACAGCAACTCTCTAGCTTCAAAGATTGACCTTAACAACCTAATTATCTGTAAATCAGGTCACGCCTTTTCCTTAGATTCATCTTTTACATTACTTGAAAAATCAGATTATGCATTTTTGGGAAGATTTCTCGATGATACCAAATCCAATCTTTTTTTCGCACATGGTGTATTAATGGTAGAGGGTGATGCTGAAAACCTTATCATTCCCAGTTTTGCATCTAAAATCGGCCTAGCCCTTCACAAGTACGGAATTTCTATCGTAAACGTGGGGAACCTCGCACTGATGCGTTATTCTAGGATATTCAGAAGGAAGGATGGAGTTTCGATGGGTATAAAGGTGGCTTGTATAACAGATCGGGATATTCCTCCAGCTGAAGCTGCGAGCTATTGTTATGAAATCAAAAGAAGAAAGACTGGCACGCTAGAAACTGAATATTTATTATCCTCTTCTCGAAAGACCGAGGCGGATTATACACATACAGAAATTGAAGAACTTATTCAGAAAAAAAAAGAAAAATACAGCGGGGGGGATGTAAAGGTTTTTATTGGTACAACCTGGACCTTGGAATTCGAGATTGCAAAGAGCATTTTAAAACATTTGTTGCACAGAGCCATCCAGATTGCATTAAAGACTTGCAACATGGAAAAGGATTTAGATTTTGATGGCTATAGGTTAGTTGCCAAGGATGCAGAAACACAGCTAAATTCTTGGATATCGCAAGGAAAAACTGCAACTCAAATTGCCTTGGAGATCTACGTTCCGCTAGAAAGAAAGCAGGTTTCAAAAGCTGTTGTGGCACAGATATTTGCTAGGCTTTTGAAGATTGAGAGGATCAAAGCGTCGGATATTGTAGCTGACACTTCCCTGAAATATCTAGTAGATGCAATTAAACACGCTGCCAATGTTTGACTTATCAAAAATCTCTGTAAGCGATCAAGATATCGAATATGTAGAAAAAATTTTCGGATTTACGTTTAACGATGCCCAAAAAAGATTGATTAGACACTGGGACACTGCAGATATACAGGCTTGTCCTGGGAGTGGGAAAACAACCACATTAGCTGCCAAACTAATTATACTTTCACAAAAAGTTCCGAAGTCTAATAGAGAAGGAATTTGTGTAATCACACATACCAATACAGCTGTCGAAGAAATTAAATCAAAGTTGGGAGACTATGCAAGGTTTTATCAACAATATCCCAATCATTTCGGAACTATACAGTCCTTTGTAGATAAATATATTGCCATACCATTTTATAAACATCTATACAAAACCACTCCCTCCATAATTAGTGAGTGGGATTATGATCAACTGATGCGTAAAACTTCTCCTATTAATCTTGATGGTACGATTTCCTTCTTGGACAAAAATAATATTTTTATAGGGGGACTAACATTCAACAGATTCGACTTTTCCGTTTCTACTGGCCTGAATACCAATGAAAAATGGATATTGAAAAAGCTGAAATCTGAGACGATGAAAAAATATTACGAAAAGATTTGTAACGCAAAGAAAAAGCTATTAGCTGAGGGATGGTTAAAATACGACGAAGCCTACGCTCTTGCTTTTCGGCATATTAGAGAACATTCTAAAGTAATAAAGTTTGTAAAACAGAGATTTCCCGTGATATTTGTTGACGAAATGCAGGACATGGAGCAGCATCAACAAGATATTATTAATGTATTGTTTGCGGAGGGTTCCATCCTGCAGCGTATAGGTGATACCAATCAATCAATCTATAGCTACGGAAGGCCTGAACCTACAACGGAATGGAAACCCGTTTCACGTACTGAGCTTGCTCTTGAACAATCCAATAGAATTTCTGACCATCTAGTTGCAAAGATAAAAGGAATCTGCTGGAATCCGCAAAAGATGACAGGATGGCCAAATACTAGCCCAATTAAGCCAGTTTTAATCATCTGTAATTCAAGCAATATTTTTAAGGTGAAAGAGCTTTTTGCTCAAATTGTAATTGAAAATGGGCTTCATAAAAAAGGTTTTGTAAAGGTAGTTGGTGCAAGGAGAAGTGATTCAAGGCTCAACATTAATTCCTACTGGCCAAAATATAATAAAAAATATCAGTCAAGTGAGTTCCCCAATCTAAACTCTTTTCTTTCTGAATGTCTTGGTCGTGCTCCATCAATTACCAACATCAAAGAAATTCGTAAAATGTTCTTATCCATTTTCTGCTATTGTTTAAAACTTAATGGATTGAAAAATCCATTAACTAGCTTTTTCTTTACACCAACCTCTTTTCTGAAATATTTAGAACAGGGAGGCCATTCCGAAAAAATTGGAAAAATTAATACGGTTATTGCCGAGTGGTTTCTTAAACTTCGCAGAGGTGAAGACATTCATGCCTCGGTTAAAAGGTATGTTCTGGCTATCATATCATTTTTTAACGTTCAGGCGAATCGGGCATTGAATAATTATCTTAGCGATTTGACAGTGCAAGCGTCTAGTCAAATAGAGGAAACAAAAACTTATCATTTTTCTCATAATGGTGAAACGGCAGAAATAATTTTTGATACCATACATGGGGTAAAAGGAGAGACACATGCCGCTACTCTTTACTTGGAAACTTTCAATAGAGTATATGATATTGGAGGGAAGCTATTAGATTTTATTGTTAGCGATGATAATGGGAGAGAAAAGTTAAAAACAAAGGACAGCGCCACTTTCAAGCGTTTGCCGCATGCCTATGTTGCGCTAACGAGAGCCACAGATTTTTTTGCAATTTGTGTGGATATTACGCGATATAGTATCACACATAAAACATATTTCGAAAACCCAATAAATGGATGGCAAGTAAAATATGTAGATTCTAGCGATGAATTGGCCATAAAAAAGTAGAACAAACAGGCTTCAAGGCGTTCAAAACTGTTTCTCGAACAATAAACATCCACAATAAAATGATATTGAAATACTTCGACAACAAGAACATAAATGCTTCGGCTGCACCTTTTTATGCGAAGATAAAGACTTTCAGATGCCAGTTCAGAGTTTTTGGGAATATCAATTTTTTCCTACTCAGACTCTCCAAATTATTTGTTTAGTCAACAGTTTTCGAAACTGATCTTTTTTTCCCAGGTTCTGAAACAGATACATTTGTCCCTTGACATAAAAAAATTATTATGCTCTTTAAAACCAAAAAAAGCGACTTTTTCAAGTCGCTTTTTTCCGTAGCCCGTAGGGGAATCGAACCCCTGTTTCAAGAATGAAAATCTTGCGTCCTAACCCCTAGACGAACGGGCCATTTTGCTTTGGTGATGCAAATATAGAAGCTTTATCTATTCTTCCAAAATATTTTCACTGGCAAAAATATAACTCATTGGCTTTTAAACCGATATTTTTATATAAGATCGAATCCGATGTCGGTTCTGAAGTACTTTCCTTGGAAAAAGATGCGTCCAGCGTCAGCGGTAGCCTGTTGCAAAGCGGAGAACAGGTCATCTTCTAGCGCAGTTACTGCTAGAACCCTTCCACCGGCGGTCAGTATATTCTGTCCATCTAGTTTTGTACCTGCATGGAATACGATGGATTCTTTTACGTTTTCGATGTTTGTGATCAGCTTGCCAGTTTCGTAATTTCCTGGATAACCACCGGAAACAATCATTACGGTTGCTGCCGTTTTATTGGTCACGGTATAGGAACGCGTTGCCAAGTCTTCATTGGCCACACCTTCCAAAAGGTCAACTAAGTCAGATTCGATACGAACCAATACGGATTCCGTTTCAGGATCGCCCATACGCACGTTGTATTCAATTACGAAAGGTTCACCGTCTACATTCATCAGTCCGATAAAGATAAAGCCCTTGTAAGGGATGTTATCCTTTTTCAGCCCATCTACGGTAGGTTTGATGATGCGGCTCTCTACCTTGTCCAAAAATGCCTGATCTGCAAAAGGAACCGGTGATACCGAACCCATACCGCCTGTATTTAAACCAGTATCCCCTTCGCCGATACGTTTGTAATCTTTTGCGGAAGGTAATACCTTATAGTCATTCCCGTCGGTCAATACGAAAACTGAAAGTTCGATACCTTTCAAGAATTCTTCTACGACCACCACATCACTAGCGGCACCGAATTTAGCATCATTGATCATGGCCTTCAGTTCCGTTTTCGCTTCTTCGTAATTATCGATGATCAATACGCCTTTTCCTTGCGCCAATCCATCTGCCTTCAAAACGATAGGAAGATTTTGGGTATCTAGGTATGCCAAGCCTTCTTCTAGGTTTTCTTTATTGAAGGATTTGAAAGCAGCGGTTGGGATATTGTGGCGGATCATAAATTCTTTGGAGAAATCCTTGGATCCTTCCAATTGTGCGCCTTCTTGTTGCGGGCCAACAATGGCAATATCTTTTAGGTCTTCCCTAGAAAGGAAGAAGTCATGAATACCTTTCACCAATGGTTCTTCTGGACCTACCACGATCATTTGCACTTGGTTTTTCAAAGCAAAATCGGCGATTCCTTCAAAGTCGGTCACTTTTAGAGGTACATTTTCACCGTACTGTCCAGTTCCTGCATTTCCAGGAGCGATAAATAATTTGCTTAGTTTAGGGCTTTGCGAGATTTTATAGGCAAAGGCAGACTCTCTACCTCCAGAGCCGATGATCAGAATATTCATACCGCAAAGATATTGAAGCAGATGAGAAATCCGCTCCCAAAAAAAATATTTACATAGATTCTTTACAAATTTTCGTATAATTATAAGGATTTAGCCGACTTAATTATGAAGAAACTCACAGCCATCTTGGCTTTCCTGTGTTTTATCAGTTTATTTAATCCTCTAGCTGCTCAAACTTCAGAATCCTTTCAAGAAAAGATGGATCTGTATGCAGGAAAATTCCCTCAGGAAAAGATCCACATCCAAACCGACCGCAATAATTACGGTGCCGGAGAAACCGTCTGGTACAAAATCTATTCGACGATCGGACTGGAAAATCAACTCTCCATTCTATCCAACATTGCCTATGTGGAATTGATCAGCCCGACGGGCGAGATTGTGTCACAAAAGATAAATTCCCTGTTTACGGGGGTATCTGTTGGCGACATGTTGCTTGCGGACACCTTGGTAGAAGGTTCTTACCGCATGCGGGCGTACAGCAATTGGATGCGGAACAGCAGTTCTGACTATTATTTTGAGAAGGTGTTGAATATCGGTAATGTCCGTTCGGACAATATCATTGGCAGCAGCAAGCTTATCAAGGAGGGGGAAAATGAGTTCTATCTCTTAAATTTCGAAAATCCAGAAAACAAAAGTTGGGAAAAGACTTCTGTGGGTTATACGGTGATGGACGGGGATAAGGTAGTCGACCGAGGTCGGGAGTCCTTGCAGCCTGATGGGAGCATCAGGATCAAGGTGACCGATAAAAATCGGGGGAAACCGCTTTCGATTCGATTCAAGAACCTAGATGGTTCCATTGTCAAGAAACTGATCAATACGAATGTCTTTGATTCTGGGAATTCGGTCCAATATTTTATGGAGGGTGGGCAAATCGTCAGCAATGAACTGAATAGAATAGCCATTAAGACCTTGAATCCGCAAGGATTGGGCATAAAGGCGGATATCACGATCATCAATTCGAAACAAGATACCGCAGCCGTGCTGAGCACCAACGAACTGGGAATGGGTTCTGCACCCTGTTATTTTGAGGAGGGTGAAAGCTACCAGATACAGACTAAATTTGAGGATGGCAGCCAAAAGACCATCAGTATAGATGCGGTTTCCGGAAACAATATCTCCTTGGCCATCAACAACAGCAACTCGGATAAGGTCTTTGCACAGGTCAATATAGCTGAAGGGAAGATAAACAATGAGGAACTCTACCTCATTGTGCAACATCTAGGCAAGATTTACTATATGGCCAAGAATAAGGCCGGCCAAGCGAATGTCCTATTCAATGTGCCGCGTAAGGACCTGCCTATGGGTGTTCTGACGGTGAGTTTGCTGAACAAGGATTTTCTTCCTCTTTCTGAAAGGGCTATTTTTAACTATAATAAAAAGTCCATTTTACCTGCTGAGGTGAAATTGAACAAGAACAGTTATGGCTTAAGGGAAAAGGTGAACACGGAGATTACGATTGGGAATACGGAGGATAGCATTCGCTTCTCTGCACTTTCGGCTTCTGTCGTTAACCTAAAGAACTACAAAGATGATGTTCCCAACTCGGTGAGCATACTAAGCTCGCTCTTTTTGAATGCAGATATCAAAGGTTTCATTGAGAAGCCAAGTTTCTACTTCAATGCGGATGGCACGGTCAAAGCTGCGGATCTGGACAACCTGATGTTGACGCAGGGTTGGCGGAAGATTTCGATCAATAAATTGGATTCGCTCAGCAATGCAAAAGCGGAGTTCGACGAAGAGAAAGGGATTACCATCAAAGGGAGCATCAATAAGGTGGGCAGAAAGGCACCGGTTCCCAATGCGAAAATACAGCTGATATCCACGAATAACTTTATGGATTACCTGGATACCACGGCGAATGCGGAAGGTGAGTTTGCCTTTAAGAACCTGTTGTTTCCGGACAGTGTCAAGTTTTTATTGTCGGCAAGGAATGATAAGGGGAAAAACTTTGTGGACATCATTGCGAACCCTTTTAAGGAGCCAGCCATAAACTTCGGAAAGAACCAGCCCTTGATCTTGAATGACATCAACAAACTGAATGCGGATCAATTGCTGGCCAGCAAAAAGTTCTATGAGCAACTGGAGAAAAAGGGGATCATGGAAAAGGTATTCCAGATTGAAGAGGTTACCGTTCGGGCACAACGTCCAAAAGCGGCCACCAATTCGTCCAACCTCAATGGTTCTGGCAATGCGGATCAGGTATTGACAGCGGAAGACCTTACTACCTGCCCTAGTTTGGAGATGTGTCTAAACGGCAGGCTGACCGGTGTGGTATTCCGTGGAGGAATTCCTTACAGCACGCGTAGCAATGGACCGATGCAGCTGGTGATAGATGGGATGTATGTGGAAGGTGATATGCTATCCAGCATCAACCCCATCGATATACAGAGCGTCGAGGTGCTCCGGAACATTAATTACACCTCCATCTATGGCAGCTACGGCGGCAATGGTTTGATCATTATCACCTCCAAAACAGGCCGGGATGCACGTAGTTCAGCCTATCAGCCAACGGGAATCCTTTCGATTTCACCAAGAGGAATATCCTTGACCAAGGAATTTTACAAACCTGTCTATGAAACGAATTCGGAAAGCCAGTTCCAAACGGACCTTAGAACGACGATACACTGGGAACCGGGGATAGTATCGAATGAAAAGGGTATTGCAAATTTTGATTTTTACACCTCGGATGAAGCTGGAACCTATAGAATGATCATTGAGGGCTTGGACTTCAATGGCAGGATATTGAGAAGGATAATAGAGTTTGAAGTTAAATAATAGAGAAGGGCCCATTCATTTGGGCCTATTCTTTTGATAATCTTATTCTAACATCAATATATCTCCACATTACCTTATAATAAGCGCTAATTTTTTATCATAACGTCTAATTTTTCCGTAAATTTCCATACTTAACAAATGGAATTCATATGGGTACATTCTTAAATACTCAAGTATCAGAGAACATCTGTTACATTCAATTAGATCGAGGAAAATCCAATGCCATGCATCTGGAAATGATCGAGGAAATCACGACTACATTCAGATCCCTAAAGGAAGATCCATCCGTTTTTGCTGTTGTCCTTCAAGGTAAAGAAGGTTTCTTTACTTCGGGCCTGGACCTGATCACGCTTTTTCAATACGATGAGGCACAGATGAAGGCCTTTTGGGAAAAGTTTATTGACCTGATCGAAGAACTGGTCTCTTTCCCTAAGCCTTTTATCACGGCGGTTACAGGACATAGTCCAGCAGGTGGCTGTGTGTTGGCCCTTTGCTCCGATTACCGTGTAATGGCAGCTGGAGAATATATCATCGGTTTGAATGAGGTGCCTGTAGGCATCATTGTCCCTAGCAGTATTTTTGAACTTTATGCCTTTTGGATCGGTTCAGGTAATGCGGCGCGATTCTTATTGGAAGGCAAGCTATTGACTCCGCAGGAGGCATTGAACGCAGGTTTGGTTGATGAGGTCGTTGATTTTGACCGCATCCAGACGACTGCAGCCAGGAAAGCCAAGCAATACCTGCAGTTTGAGCCCAACGCATGGAGAGCTTCGAAGTTGAATATCCGCAAGCATCTCTTGCAGCAGGTAAAAGAAACCAAGGGGGCTGCCATTGAGCAGGTCCTAGAGCGCTGGTGGGCACCGTCCACAAGGGCAATCTTGAAAGCAATAATCGACAATCTCACTAAAAAATCATAAATATGGCAGTACAAGGAGCTTTACAGCAGGATGCCTTGAAAGGTAAAACAGTGGTAGTAACCGGCGGTGGAACTGGATTGGGGAAGGCGATGTCCGTCTATTTTTCGGAATTGGGGGCCAATGTGGTCATCACGAGCCGTAAACTGGATGTTCTGGAAGAAACTGCCAAAGAAATCCAGGCCAAGACCGGAAACCCAGTATTACCTGTTGCCTGTGATATCAGGAATACGGAGGAGATCAAACTTGTGCGCGAGAAAGCCATCGAGATCTTCGGGCAGGTTGATGTATTGGTGAACAATGCCGCGGGGAACTTTATCTCGCCAACCGAGCGTTTATCTGCGAATGCTTTTTCTACCATTATCGATATCGTCCTGAAAGGTACGGTAAACTGTACTTTGGAGTTTGGCAAGCACTGGATCGAAAGGAAACAGGCAGCAAACGTACTGAATATCGTGACGACCTATGCCTTTACGGGCTCGGGCTATGTGGTACCTTCGGCCGTTGCAAAAGGCGGTGTAGTGACCTTGACCAAATCCTTGGCAGTTGAATGGGGAAAATATGGCATCCGTCATAACGCGATTGCTCCAGGACCATTTCCTACCAAAGGGGCTTGGGACCGCCTACTACCTGGCGAATTGGCCCAGAAATTTGACTTTAAGAACCGAGTTCCATTAAAACGTGTTGGAGAACATCAGGAATTGGCAAACTTGGCAGCTTTCTTGATATCTGATTTTGCAGGTTATATCAATGGCGAGATAATCAGCATTGACGGGGGAGAATGGCTACAAGGAGCCGGTCAGATGAATGGCATGGAGGCCATCCCTTCAGAAATGTGGGATACAATCGAGCAAACTATCCGGAAAAACAACAAATAATCATGATCAAAAATTACGCAGTGGGACTATTGGCCTTTATTGTGCTATTAGGTTCCTGTAATAACTCATCAAAAACAGCAACAGCCCATCAGGACACGGTCACGCGAGCAAGCCTGAACCAACCTGAGGAGATCCAACAGATTTCGGAGGTGATTACAAGGTTTGTGCGTGCCTACCTTAGCCAAGACAATGAAAAGGTCAATGCCTTGATCCATCCTGAGCATGGACTTGCCATTATCTATCGTCCTGGGGTGATGGATGAATTCAAATTAGTGGACAGCTTTGATGTTCAAAACCCTGTTCCCGAATCCTATCCCTATACTACTTTTGAAAACGACAAGACCTTGACCTTTGAGGCATTGCCTGAATTTCTTTGTGATACGGATAAATGGACCAAATATGGTTTCTCAAGCGATACGACCGCGACCAGCGTGACACATCTGCTGGATACCATCATGAAGTACCAAGGGGAATTCAATGGCGCTAAGTACGATGATAAGACCTTAGAAAGGGTTTCCAAATTAGAAGACGGCAGTTATCGCGTTATTTTAAACCCGACGGATGAACACTTTTTGGTTTTCCATGTTAAACAGTTTGAAGGCTCTTGGTATGTAACTGTACTGGACCGTTCTTATGGCAACTGCGATGCCTAATTAATAATTACACTAATATATTTACCTTAAAAAATGTAACCACATGGGTACTCTAGATAAAGAAACACAAGGAAGAATCAATCAATGGCAAACGGATGAATACGATAAGGACACCGTTTCCAAAGTAAAGGCATTGGTCGACAACAAGGAAGAGACAGAATTATTGGATTCGTTCTATAAGGAACTGGAATTCGGTACCGGTGGTCTTCGCGGCATAATGGGCGTGGGATCCAATAGGATGAACAAATACACGATCGGAAAAGCGACCCAGGGCTTGGCGAATTACCTGATCAAGCAATTCCCAGATCAGGAAATCAAGGTTGCGGTATCCTATGATAGCCGGAACAATTCGCAGGAGTTTGGTCAGCTGGTTGCTGATGTTTTTTCAGCAAATGGCTTTCAGGTCTATCTGTTCAAGGAATTGAGACCTACACCGATGTTATCCTTTGCTGTACGCCATTTCAAATGTCAAGGTGGGGTGATGTTGACCGCATCGCACAATCCAAAGGAATACAATGGATATAAGGCATATTGGAATGATGGTGGACAGTTGGTTGCTCCACATGATAAAAATGTAATCACTGAGGTGAATGCGATCTCTTCTGTGAAAGAGATCAAATTTGAGGGAGTCAAGAAGAATATCCACTTGGTGGGAGAAGACTTTGACCAACTCTATATAGATGCGAACAAGAAATTGAGCATACATCCTGAAGCCGTTAAGGAGCAGGGCGACCTAAAGATCGTTTATTCTCCAATTCACGGAACAGGTATTACCATCGTTCCAAAGATGTTGGAAGCATGGGGATTCAAGAATGTTCAGGTTGTTGAGGACCAAGCTAAGCCGGATGGTAACTTCCCTACGGTGGTTTATCCAAACCCTGAGGAGGAAGAAGCTATGTCTAAAGCTATGGCTATGGGTCAGGAAATTGATGCTGATGTGGTTATGGCAACAGACCCAGATGCGGACCGCGTGGGTGTGGCAATCAAATTGCCATCGGGCGAATTCCAATTGATCAATGGTAACCAAATCGGTAGCTTGTTGACCTATTATGTGCTTTCTTCGAAGAAGGACCTTGGTCAGCTAAAGGCAAACCAATATATCGTAAAAACCATCGTTACTTCGAACCTATTCTCGGATATCGCGAAATCATTTGATGTGAAAAGCTATGAGACCTTAACAGGCTTCAAGTTTATCGGAGAGGTCATGACGAAACTGGAAGGCAAGGAAACCTATCTAGTAGGTGGTGAAGAGAGCTATGGTTTCTTGGTTGGCGATTTAGTGCGTGATAAGGATGCTGTTAATTCATGTGCCTTTATCTCGGAGATGGCAGCCTATTTCAAAAGCCAGGGTAAATCCCTGTACGATGTCTTGTTGAAATTATACTTGGACTATGGCTATTACAAGGAGAAGCTGATTTCCCTGACTAAAAAAGGAAAGGCTGGAGCTGATGAGATCAAACAGATGATGGCTGATCTACGTGCTGACCTTCCAAAATCGTTGGGCGATATCGAGGTTGTCGAGGTTAGGGATTACGAAACTTCAGAAGCGACGGATATGGCAACAGGTAAGAAGTCTAAAATTGACCTTCCTAAATCCGATGTGCTTCAGTTTATCACCAAAGATGGCGATGTAATTTCTGCCAGACCTTCTGGAACGGAGCCAAAGATTAAATTCTATTGTTCGGTAAGGGAGAATCTGGAGTTTACCTCTGAGTTTGGTCAGATTTCAAACCGTTTGGACGATAAAGTGAGATTGATGATGGCTGATATAGTGAAAGATTAATGGAGAAGTGGAAAACGATTGATTCGAAATACATTATTCAACGCCCTTGGGCCACTCTACGCGTCGATAAGCTAGAGATGCCCAATGGCAACATAAAAGAGGAGTACTACGTACTGGAATACCCTACTTGGGTCAATATGGTTGCTCTGACGGAAGATAATCAGGTTATCTTCGTTAAGCAGTACCGTCATGGTGCCGGCAAGATCATGGTTGAGCTTCCAGCGGGCGTGGTTGAAGATAACGAGGATCCTGAGATTGCGGCAAGACGGGAGCTGTTGGAAGAAACGGGCTATGCCTTTGATGATATCAGCTATGTCTGCGAGCTATTTGCAAATCCAGCGACTTCGGGAAATATCACCTATACCTACCTCTTGACCGGCGGAAGAAAAGTGCAGGAACAGGACCTAGACCCTTCGGAGGATATTGAAGTGGTATTAATGGACCTGAAAGAGGCAAAACAATTCCTTTTTGACAATAAAATCGGACAGGCGCTGCATAGCTCAGCCCTATTCTATACATTGAAAAAGTTAGGCGAGCTATAATCTCGCCTAACTTTATTCTTTATACCAACCTCTTTACACAATTATTGACGCTGTTTTCGTACCTTTGCCGCATGGCAAGAGAAATTTACGAAACCAAGCGCAAAGCGCTTAAAATCAATCTTAACGCTGATATTTATGGTACATTCGCAGAAATTGGCGCGGGACAGGAAGTCGCTCGTAATTTCTTTGAAGCAGGTGCAGCGTCTGGAACCATTGCAAAGACCATCTCTGCATACGATATGGCATTCTCCGATGCCATCTATGGTATCGAAGAGTCCGGAAGATACGTGAGCCGGACCCGACTGACCAAAATGCTTGACCATGAGTATAGCCTCCTAACGGAGCGCCTTCAGGGTGAGAAATACAGCAGTAAAAAATTCTTTGCTTTTGCCGATACAGTAACCACATTGAATTTTACGAAAACCAATGAACCTCATGGATGGATCGGAATCCGATTCCAACATGAAGTGGATGGACCGACCAACGATATCATCATCCACGTCAGGTTATTGGACAGTGACAATAGATTGCAGACCAAAGTCCTTGGTATTTTAGGTGTAAACCTTGTTTTTGCCGCCTATTATTACGCTGAGAATCCACAGACAATGATCGAGTCCCTAGTGGACAATCTATCTGTAGGTTCGGTAGAAATTGACCTGGTTAAGGTTTCAGGACCTCTTTTCGCGAATGCAAATGAGCGCTTATTGAACCTATACCTGATCGCAAAAGGTTTCTCGAAAGCAGCGATCTTCAAACCGGATGGAAAGGCTGCCCAAATCAAGGATTATCTTTATAAAAAGAACATCATTATCCTACGTACGAAGTATCGTCAGAAGTCCAATCCGAACTTTGACCTGTTTAACTTGGCCGTTGAAGAGTTCTTGAAGAACACAAAGGCGGTTCCAGAGAATACCGTCGTGCTGATTGAGGTATTGATGGGGAATGTGCTGGATGAAAACAGCGTGATTTCAGATGAGGACCTGATCTACTTCGCTGAACGTGCAGAATACCTATGTTCTACAGGTAACAATATCTTGGTTTCCAACTTCAGAAGGAATAACCACTTGGCTGAATTCGTTCAGACCTTCAAGCCGAAACATGTGGGTATTGCAACCAACGTTTCCAACTTGAAAAACATCTTCAATTCGGATAATTACAATAAGGAAAACTATACCAATGAGCTGTTGAGTTACATCTCAGGTATGTTTAGCAAGAACGTTAAGCTTTATGCTTACCCTTATTTGGATAAAAAATCAGAGAAGATCGTTACGACGAAAAACCTTCCTGTTTCTCCAGAAGCAAAACCATTGTTTGATTTCTTGATCAACAACAGATACATTGTTGATATCGAGAACTACGATGAGAAATTCGTTAAGACTGTTTAAATAGTATTTAGTAGTAAGTATTTAGTATTTAGACAGGTAGGACGCCCTAAGTCTAAATACTAAATACTAGGTACTAAATACTCTAAAGAAACTTTTTAAAGATCGAATAAAGGATCTTGAGGTCATGTTCGGTGAGGTTAGCACTTGTAACATCCATTTGGGTATAGTGCTGCTTAAATCCCTTGATAGCGGCATCTAGGTTCTTGACATCATAACCAATGATCCTTAATGCAATCTTAGGATCAAAGCCCATTGGAGGATCTTCCAAGACATCATCATACCAATATCCAAAACCTTTATCTGCCAATACCTTCCATGGGAACCTTGAAGGGTCGTTCTTTCTGGTTGGGGCATAGTCCATATGTCCGATAAAGTTTGCCTGTGGAATTTTATAGGTTTCCTTTAGGTAGGAAAGCAATTGGACCAAGGAGTTGATCTGCACTTCTGGCCATGGGTCACTGATACCGTTGTTATCCAATTCAATACCGATGGAAGAGGAGTTCAAGTCGGTGTCATTTCCCCATCTTCCCAAACCTGCATGGTGCGCACGGTACAGGTCGTTGACCATCTGAACAATCTTTCCGTCCCTACCGATGACATAGTGTGAACTTACGCCCACTTTTTCATTATGGAAGGTCCTGACGGTCTGGTCCAGGTCCTTTTGAGCGGTGTGATGGATCATCACATAGTTTGGCTTGCGGATACCAAAATTGGTTGAAGCAATCCATTCCTTATTGTTGGCCGCAATCTTTTCTACCTGTCCCTTTACAGGAGCCTCCCTATAAAGTTCTGAGAAATCTTTGGCTTTCTTTTTATATATCTTTTCTGTGCTGGCATACTTCCCTCCGCCACAAGAACTTACCAATGCAGCAAGCGAAAAATAAATAATGTATTTCTTGATCATATCCTTTTGTTAAACATTCTCTTACAAGGGATCAACCACAAACTCTGGGCGATCCATTCCTGGTTCCAATTCAATAACCTGAAGGTTCCTGAATTCCATTTTAGCCCCTTCAGCTTCTAAGCAAAGATAGCCTTTTCGTTTGGAGGCAAGCCTGATACTGTTTACGAATTTACCATTAACCGCTAATTTCACTGTCCCGTCCACACAGACAACGGTGTATTTATTCCACTCTCCTACTCCGAGGCATCTGTTTTCTAAAGACTTACTCCTTTCGCCCCTTGGGTTGTCTGGTGATGCGGTCATCCCTCCGGCTCCGAACAATTCACCGTGGACATAGGCAATTGGCTGTTGCTTGCCATCTACTGCATTGATATTTACCCAGTCCAACTCCAACATCTGCACTTCCATTCCCATCGGAAGCCTGCTTTTCGGGTCTGCCTTGGCATCGCACCATACAAAAATCCCGGAGTTGCCGCCTTTCTCCAGATGTCTCCACTCGACATGCATGATAAAGTTCTCATACATCTTCTCCGAACGTACCACACCTATCGGATTACCGCTGTTCTGCAGAAGGTTTCCTTTCGCCTTCCAAGTGGTATCGGAGGTATTGACATCAATCCATTGGATAGCCTTGCCCTTGGTTTTGGCATTTAAGATGGATTCGTCAAAGCTCTTTTCCACTCCAAATTGGAACAGCTTCTTTTGTGCTTCTGCAAATTGAGTACCTAAAAGGAATAATACAAGAATCGATAATAGAGATAGGTAGGTTTTCATGTTCAAAATCAGATTTAATCGAAAACCTAAAATAGTAAAAACATAACAGAAATGCCATGTTTTAGGAGGTTAACCTGATTTTCTACAAGAAATAGAAAAGCCTTTTCTCAAAACAGAGCAAAGGCTTTTCAGGTTCTTTATATTTTCAGATCTTCTTAGATCTCTGCGTATGCTTCCATCGGAGGGCAAGAACAGATTAATGTTCTGTCTCCTTGAGAATCATTCACACGACCTACTGAAGGCCAGAATTTGTTTACTCTTAAGTATTCGATAGGGTAAGCGGCAGTCTGACGAGAGTATGGTCTATCCCATTCATCACCTGTAACCACTCTAGCGGTATGTGGTGCATTTTTCAAAACGTTGTCTTTTTGATCTGCCTCTCCATTCTCAACTGCAGCAATCTCGGCACGGATACCGATCAATGCATCACAGAATCTATCTAATTCTGCTTTTGATTCTGATTCCGTAGGCTCAACCATCAAAGTTCCAGCAACTGGGAAGGATACTGTTGGAGCGTGGAAACCATAGTCCATCAAACGCTTAGCGATGTCAGCAACCTCGATTCCAACGTTCTTAAATCCACGGCAATCCAAGATCATCTCGTGTGCACAACGACCATTGGCACCAGCATATAATACTGGGTAATGTTGCTCTAGGCGAGCTTTGATATAGTTGGCATTCAAGATGGCAGTCTTAGTAGCGTTTGTAAGGCCTTCTCCGCCCATCATAGCGATGTAAGCATGCGAGATGACCAAGATAGAGGCTGAACCGAATGGAGCCGCTGAAACAGCTGAAATCCCTTCTTCTCCAGAGATCTCAATGATCTCATGGTTAGGCAAGAATGGAACTAAGTGCTCTGCTACACCGATTGGACCCATACCTGGACCTCCACCACCGTGAGGAATACAGAAAGTCTTGTGTAAGTTCAAGTGACAAACGTCTGCTCCGATGAAGCCAGGGCTAGTCAACCCTACCTGAGCATTCATGTTTGCACCGTCCATATATACTTGACCACCATTCTCATGGATGATATTACAGATCTCAACAATTGGCTCTTCAAATACTCCGTGAGTCGACGGATAGGTCACCATCAAGGAGTTCAAGTGAGCTGCATGTTCGGTAGCTTTTGCTTTTAAATCTTCCACATCGATATTACCACGATCGTCACATTTAACGACAACGACCTTCAAGCCTGCCATAGAAGCAGATGCAGGGTTGGTACCATGTGCAGATGCAGGGATCAAACAGATGTTTCTATCGAAATCTCCACGGCTGTGGTGGTAAGCACGGATTACCATTAATCCAGCGTATTCACCTTGCGCACCAGAGTTTGGTTGGAAAGACATCTTGGCAAATCCTGTGATTTCACATAACCAATCGTTCAATTCATTGATCAATTGCATGTAACCTGAAGTTTGGTCAACCGGAGCAAATGGGTGCAATCCACCGAATCTAGCCCAAGTAACGGGAACCATTTCTGTCGTTGCGTTCAATTTCATGGTACATGATCCCAAAGGAATCATGGAATGGCACAATGAAAGGTCTTTTGCCTCCAAAGATTTGATATAACGAAGCATTTCACTCTCGGAGTGATAGCTATTGAATACTGGGTGAGTCAAGTACTCAGAAGATCTTTCCAAGTGTTCTGGAATAGAAGTTCCTAATTCCTTAACGATTCCATCCATGTCAACATCAGTAATGTGCTTGCCTTTTACCTTAGCAAATACTTTCACGATGGTTTGGATATCATCAAAAGTAGTGGTCTCGTCGATAGAGATACCAACTGTACCGTCTTGATAGAAGAAGTTTAGCTCATGGTTCAAAGCTTCGCTCTTCAAGCCATCAACTTCTTTGCCCACGTCAAAACGTAGGGTATCAAAGTATGATTCATTAACTTGTTTGTAACCCAATGCCTGGATAGCCTTATCAGCTAATTTCGTCAAGTCATTGATACGGGAAGCGATATTTTTGATTCCTTTAGGACCGTGGTAAACTGCGTAGAAAGAAGCCATGATAGCCAACAACGCCTGTGCTGTACAGATGTTTGAAGAAGCTTTATCTCTACGGATGTGTTGTTCACGGGTCTGAAGAGCCATACGCAGAGCGTATTCACCATTGGAATCAGAAGTAACACCGATGATTCTTCCCGGAATATTACGTTTGTAAGTGTCCTTAGTTGCGAAGAAAGCAGCATGGGGTCCACCGAATCCCATAGGTACACCAAAACGTTGCGAGTTACCTACAACGACATCAGCACCCCATTCTCCTGGAGGAGTCAACAATGCCAATGACATTAAGTCTGTACCTACGCATACCGTGATGTCTTTATCGTGGGCATAAGCAGAAAATTCTTTATAATCATTTACCGTACCATCAGCTGCTGGATATTGGATGTATGTGGCAAACACATCGTCCGTTAGGTTCTCTACAGTTAAATCTGCAACCCTTATCTCAACACCGAAAGGAACGGCCCTTGTTTGCAATACATCCAAGGTTTGAGGATACACATTTGGAGTCACCAAGAAAACATTTGCATCCTTGTTTTTACGTGTGCTGTACAACATGAACATACCTTCAGCTGCAGCAGTAGCCTCATCCAGTAACGAAGCATTTGCAATCTCTAAACCAGTAAGGTCAGAAACCATGGTTTGGAAGTTCAATAAGGCTTGCAAACGTCCCTGAGCGATTTCCGCTTGGTAAGGCGTATATTGAGTATACCATCCTGGATTTTCAAAAACGTTACGTTGAATAACTCCCGGAAGGATCACATCATTATATCCCTGACCGATATAGGATTTGAATACCTTGTTCTTTTCAGCTATTTGAGCTATTTTTTCCAAATACGCAACCTCACTAAGTGCTGGAGGAAGGCTCAAAGCTTGTTTCTTACGAATCTGTGCAGGAACGGTCTGATCGATCAATTCATCCAAAGAACCTACTGAAAGCACGTTCAACATTTCCTCTACTTGCGCAGAACTTGGACCATTATGGCGATCCTCAAATTTTTCTTGGTAAAATATGTTACTCATTTTAAGTATTAATTGTAACTTTTGAGACTGATTAACTATCTGTTATCCAAAATATTTCAACAGGATTTCTCTGTAAAAATTTAGATGTGCAAAGATACGCTTTTTATAGGTAATTTTAAGGAGTCGACCTGCTCGAAAAACTTTTATTAACACATCAATCGATTGCACATTTCTTTAAATTACAAACAACAATAGCGGCAATATTTTATCAATGTAACAGTCTTTCAGTCCTTTTGCTTTAAAAGACCTAAAACCATTTCAGCATTAGGATATGCTACTTTCGGGATAATGTGACACACCTATTAAAAAAACTGCAAACAAACCTCAAAAACATTCCATTTTCTGCATTGAACACCCCTGCTTTAATACTTTAATTCCACCATTAAAGCACTTGCTGTTAAATATTTACAATAATTTTCGCGGGTATTTTTAAGATGGGAATCTTTACTAATTTAGGCCTAAATCAATTAATAAATTATATGCTTAAATTAAACGTGAGGAATGAATCCGATCGCTTGTCCGCTGTAATACTGGGGATTGCCAATGATAACGGCCCCACCCCGACAGCCGAAGAAGCTTATGACCCCAAGTCACTGGAACATATCCTCGCAGGTACTTACCCCACCGAACCAGACATGGTTCATGAACTTGAGCAATTCCAGCAAGTTCTCAAAAAATATGCTGTTGAAGTCTATCGTCCAGAAACAATCCCCAACCTTAATCAAATCTTTACCAGAGATATAGGTTTTGTTATTGACGATTACTTCGTAAAATCCAATATCCTGCCCGACAGAGCAGAAGAATGGGAAGCAATCTTGTACATCATCGACCAGATCGATCCCGACAAACTTATCACCGCACCTGACCACATTCACATGGAAGGTGGTGATGTCATCCTCTGGAAAGATTATATTTTTATCGGTACCTACACTGGTCCGGATTATTCTGAGATCAATACAGCAAGAACAAACCTGCAAGGAGTTGAATTCCTAAAGGAAAAATTCCCCAACAAAACGGTGATGGGTTTTGACCTGATTAAATCCATGACGGACCCCAGATCTAATGCATTACACCTGGATTGTTGCTTTCAACCGGTAGGAGAAAACAAGGCAATCATATACCCTGGAGGCTTCCGGAACCAAAAAGATTTCCATTTTCTGCTGTCCTTGTTCTCGGAAGAGAATGTATTCCAGATTACAGCTGATGAAATGTACCAGATGTACTCGAATGTGTTTTCCATCTCGCCTACAGTCGTTGTTACGGAGGAAAGATTTACCAGGCTGAACAATTGGCTAAGGGATCAAAACTTCATTGTGGAAGAAATCCCTTATCACGAAATCGGCAAGCAAGAAGGGCTCCTACGATGCTCTACCCTACCCTTAATCAGAAAATAACCATGCAAACCACCAATACAATCCTAATGGTCAGACCGTTCTACTTCCGAAGAAACGAAGAAACGGCTGTCAATAACTTCTTCCAGGCAAAAAATGAACGGAATGACAGGCTTTCCGACCTGGCCATTACCGAGTTTGACAACTTTGTCAAGGTCCTTAAAAATGCGGGAATCAAGGTTTTTGTGGTTCAGGATCCGGGTAAATTGGATACTCCGGACAGTATATTCCCCAATAATGTAATCTCATTCCATGTGAATAAGAGCATTATCTATCCCATGTTTGCTGAAAACAGGAGAAATGAAAGGCAATTGAACTATTTAGGAAAGCTGGACCAGGCCGGAATACATTACGAGACGGTCCAAGACTACAGCACCTATGAAGACCAGAACAAGTTCCTGGAAGGCACGGGATCCATGATCTTGGATAGGGTCAACAAGATTGCCTATTGCTCCCTGTCGGATCGTGCGAATGAGGAATTATTTCATATTTTCTGCAAAGATCAACGCTATACCCCATTGGTTTTCCATTCCACCCAACAGGTTGGCGAGGCTTACCTGCCCATTTACCATAGCAATGTGATGATGTCCGTAGGGACAAACTTCAGCGTAATCTGTTTGGAGGTGATCAGGAATCGTGAGGAAAGAGAGCTGGTCGTTTCTACCTTAAAAAACACAGGCAAGGAGATCATTGAGATCAGCGAAGATCAAATGAATCGTTTTGCAGGTAATATCTTGGAAGTCAGGAATATTGATGGAGATCCAGTAATCTGCATGAGTTCGCAGGCATTCGAATCCTTTGAAGAAGAACAGATTGAAGCCCTGGAGAAGCACGGCAGGATTGCCCATGCTCCTTTGTTTAGTATTGAAAAATATGGTGGCGGCAGCGCCAGATGTATGATGGCTGAGGTTTTTTAACCTCAGCTATTAAAAACTGTCCTTTGCTATCTCTCTTCTTACCCTACTCAAACTTTCCGGAGTAATCCCCAAATAAGATGCAATCATCCATTGTGGCACGCGCAATAAGAGGTTAGGGTAAAGTTCGATAAACTCCAGATAGCGCTCTTTGGCAGTCATCGCCAATAGGGAGTTGATCCTGCGCTGTAAATAGTAAACACTTCTTTGAAGTGACCTTTCGGTAAACATGGCGAATTCAAGACGTAATTTTGCTGCTTCCGAAAAGAACTTTGGATGCAAGAAAACGACCTTGCTAGGCTCAATGGCCTTGATATAATACAAGGAAGGCTCATCAAAATAAACACTGGACCGATCACCCATCAACCAATTCTCTGGTGCAAACTGAAGGATGTGCTCTACACCTTTCTCATCCAAGGATAAAAACTGCAATAATCCCTCCTCCACAAACAAAAAATGTTTGCAAACCTCGCCTGCCCTTAGAATATACTGATTGTGCGAAAGTTCCCTAAACTCAAAAAAAGGAAGTAGCTGTTCGAAATCATTCTCAGTCAAAAAAGCTTTTTCTGTATAGTATTTATAGAAATTACTCTTCAATAACTCTTCCATTTCCATATTAATATAGTATAGTGAATTTAAAGTCTAGTGGGTTAAAACTTTTTACCAAGTCAGGAATGAATTCCTTGCCATGTTTCAGGTAAAGCTCAGCAAAGTTATCGGTCCTTTCCTGCAGGGCCCCTCCAGGAAAGAGCTTTTCCTTGATCCGATCAATCTGTATCAAGGCATCCTGATGATTCCGCTTCTCAGCCTTCAACAGCTTCTTTTCTAAGTTATTGACAGCCTTTTTCAATCTGGCCTTGACCGCATCGGTGCTTGGCCCTAGACTCGGATCAATCTTATGTGCCCTCAGCTTGATCTTTCCAAAAATAGCATTGAATTCCATCCATTCATCTTGCAGATTCAACCTATGTTTGGTAATACGTTTCACATAATCCTTCTTCAAGGTCTCCGACGGCTTGAATATGCTCTTAAAAGTGAAATCTAACCTAAATATTTTTCCCGCCATCTGATCGTCAGTAATCAATGCCGAGTTGCGCGGAATCAAAATAGGAAAAGGAACTTTATACTGATCAAAATTAGCTTTTAACTGTAACCAGTAAACTATCTCCGCGCCTCCCCCAATATAAGCCAGGTTCGGAAGGATTAACTCCTCATACATTGGACGCATAACCACATTCGGACTGAATCTTTCCGGATGTGCATGGATTTCCTTCTTGATCTCTTCTTCAGTAAAATAGACCCCTTGATGCAAGATCTCAAACTTACCATCTTCAGTACGCACGATCCTTTCGCGGTATTCCTCCGTTAGATAGAAAAAGTTGATCTCCCGAGAATGGACCTGAGTAGCAAAACCCTTCTCCTTCAATTGCTCAGAAGTCTTTTCAATAGCTTTATAGCTCTTTTCTTTCAGAATATCATCCTCCATGATCGGAGCAAAGATTTTCTTCAATTCTTTCCTGTCCGCATCAATTATGATCAATCCATATTGCTTAAACAGGGAATTCACGAAGGTTCTGGTTGCATCAGCCAGGCTCGATCCATTCAGATAGGCCTCTTCTACAAGCTCGGTCAGCTCCGTTGCATTATCAGAAAGTCCAAAGGTATTGCAGTATTGTTTAACGGTATCAGCTATGCTGGATGTGTCCAAGCGACCGGTCGCTGAAAGCGATTCCACATCCCAAAGGATCTTTTTGCCAAAAGCCTTGGTATGGTTGATCTCCTCGAAATCATGGTCTTCTGTCGCCATCCAATACACCGGTACAAACTCATGATCAGGGAATTCCTTCTTTAGATCTTGGGCCAATTTGATAGCCGTCACGATCTTGAAAATAAAGTATAAAGGTCCCGTGAATATGTTTAATTGATGGCCAGTAGTAACTGTATAGGTGTTATCATCCTTTAAGCGGATAATATTCTGCGCCACTTCCGGAGAGGAAGACAGCAGGTCTCCATATTGATCAGTTAATATTTTAGTTAATAATTCCCGATGAGCAAACCCTTTCTTTTTGCCAATTTGATCCTTAAAACCTGCTATATCAGGTTTGTTCCCATAAAATGGAGCAAGCTGCTCATTATGGTTTAGATAGGCAATTAAGGTTTTGGAGAAACTATTAGTGTCGTTGTAATCAATATATGTGGCTTTCATCTACCTCTTTTAAACTTTTACAAATGTATAGGCATTTAGTATACAAAATACAAAAATTTAAAATAAGCCCGACTACTTGCCACAAATGTTATAGTTATTTGACAATATTTCCGTACAAGTCAAAGTCTTCAGCACGGTCAACCTTCACCTGAACAAAGTCACCAATACGGGCATAATTGGATTTTGCCTCCAATACAACCTCATTGTCAACCTCAGGGGAATCATATTCAGTCCTACCTATAAAATAATCGCCATCTACCCTATCCACCAACACTTTATAGGTATTTCCAACTTTTTCTTGATTGATTTCATAGGAAATTCCTTGCTGAACCTCCATGATCTGATCCACACGATCCTGTTTTACCTCCTCAGGCACATCGTCCTCTAGACTATGCGCATGCGTTTTTTCTTCATGCGAATAAGTAAAACATCCTAAACGATCAAATCTTGTGTCTTCTACCCATTCCAACATTTCCTGGAAGTCCTCTTCCGTTTCACCGGGGTAACCGCAGATCAATGTCGTTCTTAACGCAATATCAGGAACTTTATCACGGATCTTATTGACCAGGTCGATCTGCTTTTGTTTGCTAGTTCCTCTACGCATGGAGGTTAACATACGGTCCGAGATATGCTGCAACGGCATATCCAGATAATTACAGATATTGGAACGTTCGTTCATGGCATCCAAAATATCCATTGGGAATCCCGACGGATAAGCATACTGCAAGCGTATCCAATCAATCCCTTCCACGTCCGATAAATGACGCAAAAGATCTGAAAGATTACGCTTTCCATAGATATCCAACCCATAATAGGTCAGATCCTGAGCGATCAAGATCAGCTCTTTGGTACCATTGGAAGCCAAGAACTTAGCCTCTTTAACCAGATCATCGATGGATTTGGACACATGCTTTCCGCGCATCAAAGGGATCGCGCAGAATGAACAAGGTCTATTACAGCCTTCAGCAATCTTGAAATAAGAAAAATGGGAAGGGGTCGTCAATAAACGCTCGCCAAGCAATTCATGTCTATAGTCTGCACCAATACTGGAAAGAAGATCTGGAAGATCATTCGTTCCAAAGAATGCATCAACATTAGGGATTTCCGTTTGCAGTTCAGGCTTGTATCGTTCTGATAAACAACCTGTCACAATAACTTTGTTTACTTTTCCCTGGTCTTTTAATTCGGAAAATTGAAGGATGGTATCAATAGATTCTTGTTTGGCATTATCAATAAAACCACAAGTATTGATCACCACAATATCATTAGCTTGGATATTGGAAGCTTCGTGGACCACTTCCATCTGATTGCCCTTTAATTGGCCCATCAACACCTCGCTATCATGTATGTTTTTAGAGCAACCTAGGGTCACCACGTTCACACGTGGTTTAGCCTGTACAGGCGCTGTTTTTGATTGTTTCGTTTTCATATTACGCTGTAGCCTACTTGAATAGTGAGTCTACAAATTCTTTTTTGTTAAATAACTGCAAATCACCGATCTTCTCTCCCACTCCAATGTATTTAACCGGAATTTTAAACTGATCCGAGATCCCTATGACAACACCACCTTTGGCAGTACCGTCCAATTTTGTCAAAGCCAAGGCATTGACATCGGTAGCTTGAGTAAATTGCGTTGCTTGCTCAATGGCATTTTGACCTGTAGAAGCATCCAAAACCAATAAAATCTCGTGAGGGGCATCAGGGATAACCTTTTGCATCACATTTTTGATCTTGGTCAATTCGTTCATCAAGCCCACTTTATTATGAAGTCTACCTGCTGTATCAATGATGGCAACATCGTCGCCATTCGCAACGGCTGACTTTACGGTATCAAAAGCAACCGATGCAGGATCCGATCCCATGGGCTGTGCAACAACACGCACCCCAACCCGATCACCCCATAATTGGATTTGATCAACCGCAGCGGCCCTGAAGGTATCAGCAGCACCAAGAACAACCTTGTTGCCAGCTTCCTTCAACTGGTGAGCCAGTTTGCCAATGGTTGTGGTCTTTCCTACCCCATTCACGCCAACGACCATAATCACATATGGCTTTTGGTTGCCATATTCAAATGATTCAAAGTCATTACTGTTGTTCTCAGCCAATAACCCTTGGATTTCGTCTTTCAAAAGACGGTTCAGGTCATCGGTAGTGACATATTTATCCTGTGCAGCACGTTTTTGAATCCGTTCTACAATCTTCAGCGTGGTCGTAACGCCCACATCAGATGTAACCAGAACCTCCTCCAGATTATCCAACACTTCGTCATCAATGGTAGACTTTCCTACTACTGCTTTCGTAATCTTGGAGAAAAAACCTTCCTTGGTCTTCTCTAAACCTTTGTCCAAAGCCTCTTGAGCTTCAGGTGTCTCTTGCTTCTTTTTAAAAAAATCAAATAATCCCATGATGGATGTGTTATAGATAAAGGATCTGAATCGTATCAAAGATACTTAAATACAGGATACTAAAAAAGCCCTTTTGGTGCTCCCAAAACGGCTAATTATAAGATTTTTAAAGAAAAACTTTAAAAAAAGGAATATCTAACTGCTTATTTAGAAGCCGCAGCAACAACCTCTTTTACTTTGTCATTGTGTACCATACTTTCTTTGAAAGTATAAGCGCCAGTTTTTGCAGATTTTGTAGTGATAATTACTTTGGTAAACTCTTTACCACCACCTTTTTGTAATGATGCAACTGCTTTCTTTGCCATGGTATAATATTTTTAATATGGACCCTAAAGATCCAATCCGTTAATTACTTAATTTCTTTGTGAACTGTTACTTTTCTCAATACTGGGTTGAATTTTTTCAACTCTAAACGCTCAGTTGTGTTCTTTTTGTTCTTAGTGGTAATGTAACGAGACATTCCTGGAAGACCACTTTCTTTGTGCTCAGTACATTCTAAGATAACTTGTACTCTATTTCCTTTTTTTGCCATTGCCTTACTTTATTTATACCCTCACGGGTGAATTTCATGATTCTATTTTCTGCTGATATAACAGGCTACTATCTATTAAATATGACCTCTTTTAATAAACTTGTCGATAGATGCTGTAATACCGTTTTTGTTGATGGTTTTAATAGCCGAAGTAGATACTTTTAAAGTAATCCAACGATCTTCTTCTGGAATATAAAAACGCTTGGTCTGTAAATTAGGATAGAATTTACGCTTAGTCTTAACGTTCGAGTGTGATACGTTATTTCCCTTTAATGCCGTCTTGCCTGTTAAATCACAAATTCTTGACATGATATTCGATTTTTTATTGTTGTTCTAATTCAATTATCGTTCCTCAGAAACGAGTGTGCAAATATCTATATTTCTTTTGGGAAATACAATATTAATTAGCGAATTATTTTAAAATAATGTAGGAATAGGGCAGAAGTCAACAAAAATACTGTATTTTGCATTATTATTTACGCCGACGCTCACAATAGTTTTCAACAATTCACAATGAACAAGTATTTAATACGAGGATTAGCTTTCACTTTGCTGGGAATAATCTGTATCTACTATGGTACCATCCTGATGGAATCCGACAACATGTGGTATAAACCGCTCCTGGTTGTCGGCGTGATCTCTTTCGGATTCGGCTTTATCACCTTTATTTATCGCTTGTTCAGAAAGATCGATCGAAACTCAATATTGGACGACAGGAAGTCCAAGAAAAACAAATAGGGTAGGACCTGATGCTGCAACAAACTAAAGGAATCACCTTAAAAGTTACCAACTACTCCGAAAGTAGCGTTGTCGCTCAGATATATACGGAGGTTTTGGGCCTGCAATCTTATCTGATCAATGGGGCTAGAAAACCGAAGGCCAAGATCCCATTCAATATGCTCCAGCCATTTCATCTATTAGAAATGGTTGTTTATAATAAGGAAAACAACAACCTGCAGCGAATAAAGGAAGCCCAACAGATTCCAGCACTCAAGAGCATCCCACTAGATATCGTCAAGAGTTCCATTGCGATGTTCTTGAATGAAGTCCTCTACAAGGTCTTAAGACATCAACACCCCGAACCACAGCTTTTCCAATTTTTGGAAAATGCCATCATTTGGCTGGATGAAAGCAAAGAGGGATTGGCAAATTATCACCTGGTCTTCCTCGCCAAACTGAGCCACTACCTTGGCTTCAAACCCATCATACAGGATCTTCCATATTTCGACTTGATGGAAGGCCGCTTTTCAATTAGCTTACCTGCACACTTTCATGTCCTGCAGGAGCCCTACAGCACTTATTTCAGAGAAATTTTACAAAGCAGCTTTACGAATTGTAACAAAATTAGGCTAAACCGACAGGATCGGACCTATCTCCTGCAAAAAATCATCGACTATTATCGACTTCATACAGAGAACTTTGGAGAGATTAATTCCCTCTATATCCTAGAAGAAATTTTTGGAAATTAAAGGCATGAAAAAACCCGTTGAGTTGGTACTCGACGGGCTTCCACAATAAATATATATTGAATCTAATTTTTAGATAAGCTTTACATTTACCGCGTTTAGTCCCTTACGACCTTGTTGTACTTCGTAAGAAACATGGTCGTTTTCACGAACCTTGTCTACTAATCCAGAAACGTGAACGAAAATTTCACTCTCGCCAGAATTTGGAATGATGAAACCGAAACCTTTGGCTTCATTAAAGAATTTTACTACTCCTTCTTGCATAATAATTACTATTGTTTTTTTTTAAAGGTATCATTATTTTTTGAATACCAATTAAATTTAATCGTTAAATCTACTAAACATTTTTCAAATTATTTGGCAATTTCTTTTCGCCAACAATTTGGAAAGGTTTTTGCCATGAACAATTTATTTAAAAATATTATGAAAAAATTAATTACACTAATTGCGCTGGTAGGAACGATGACCTCATTGAGCGCCCAAACTAATAATATGGAAAACACTAGGAGAGTAGCAACCCGTGGTTATGCAGAAAAAGAAGTAACACCAGATATCATCTATCTTTCTATTTCTTTGAAAGAGTATTACCAAGATGGAAATACCAAGAAAAAGGTTGCTATTGACCAACTGGAAAAACAACTTTTTGATGCAGCTATGAAAAACGGCGTCAAAAAAGAGGACTTTACCGTTCAAAATATCTATAGCTACAATGTCGAAAACAAAAAGAAAAACAACGAACTGTTACAGGCTAGACAATACAGGATCAAGGTTACTGATCTAAAGAACTTAAATCCAATGTTGGAAGAAGTGGATGCAAGAGGACTGCAGAGCACCAACATCTCTGGATACGATCATTCGCAAAAGAAAGAAATCGAAAAGGAGTTGAAAACCCTAGCAGTACGTGATGCGAGAACAAATGCAGAAATCCTTGCTGCTGCAGATGCTGAAAACGTTGGTAAGGTAATCATGATCAATGATAACAGCAGCTTGAACTGGAATGATCTAGTTCCTCAGCCACGCATGTATGCCATGGCTGCCAAAGGGGTGAGCAATGAAATGGATTCTAATGAACAAGGCTTGGATCTAGAGGTAAAACCGATCAAACTTACCTGTAATATCGACGCTGTATTCGCGCTGAAATAACAATGGAGAAACATCCTTCCTATAATTTACAGAAGATTGATAAAGATTTTCAATGGGTAAAACGACTATCTGTCCTGATGGATAGTCGTTTCCGCATTGGAAACTTTCGCTTCGGTCTGGACCCCATCTTAAACTTCATTCCTTTTGGAGGGCAGATTGCCACCTTCATAATTTCACTGGTTCTTGTATCCGTGATGTACAGAAATGGAGCAAGCAGTAAGGTTGCCGTAAAAATGCTGCTCAATGTTACTTATGACGCACTTTTAGGTTCCATACCCATCATTGGTAATGTCTTTGACTTCTTCAACAAAGCCAATGAGAAAAATGTCAAACTACTACGGGAACACTATTACGACAATAAACATCAAGGAAGTGCCAAAAACATCCTGATCACCCTGGGTATCGTTATATTCATAACCATCATTTTGTTTATTTATGCCATGTATGCCCTTACAATTTGGCTGTTTGGCTTGATATTTTAATCCAATCTCTTCAAAATAATCTATTTTTGTACCTATGAGTAAAACAAGAATCTTTGCCTTATTGGGGGTTGTCATTATGTTGGTCGCGGTTTTCACAAATCCTTCCAAGGAGAAAATCAATGAAAAACTGTCGCTCAAGGCCAAAGAAATCCTCAAAAAACAATTGGATTACAAGCATAAGGACGCTGTAGATCTAGGCATGATGCTCGTAGGAGATCAAGTGGTCAATGAATTTGTGAACAATTACACCTACACCGAAAACTATTACCTTTTTTCACTTGCCAAGATCAATTGGAACAGTGAAAAGATTACCATAGGAGGAGGAGCTTTCGGACAGGTATGGATCAGTTCCAAGATCGATGAAAAAGCCGGAATGTTAATCGACGCTTTAAAGCGATAGGCATGCTTGAGATCTTATTTGAAGATGAGGATTTTGTTGCCATCAACAAACCCCATGGATTATTGGTCCATAAATCCTCCATTGCTGCAGATACTTCCGAGTTTGCCCTACAAATCTTAAGGGATCAAATAGGGAAGAAGGTCTATCCTGCCCATCGTTTGGACCGAAAGACCGCGGGTGTGCTTTTATTCTCCCTGAACAAGGAAATGGATAGTACCATACAAACCGCATTTTCCCAAAACTTAATCAAAAAAGAATATTTGGCCGTTCTTCGTGGCCATACCGATCCCGAAGGGACCATTGATTATCCCTTAAAAAAAGAAAACGGCACAATCCAAGAGGCATTGACCCACTACCAAACCCTCGCGACCACCGAAATTGACCTTCCCTTCGGAAAATTTCCAACTTCTAGGTATTCCTTGGTCCTTGCAAAGCCCGAAACGGGCAGGATGCACCAATTGCGCCGACATTTCGCCCATATTTTCCATCCCATTATCGGCGACAGACCACATGGCTGCAACAAACAGAACAAACTCTGGAAAGATACCTTCCAGCACGACACTATGCTCCTGCACGCCAAATCACTCGCATTCAGCCACCCCAAAACCCAAGAAAACATCCTTATCCAAGCCCAAATCCAACCTGAGTTTGAAAGAGCGTTGGGGATATTGAATATATAGTATTTTAGTAGTTAGTATTTAGTATTTAGACTTTAATATTGTTGATAAATCATTCACCTTCCTTTGGTCTAAATACTATATACTTTATACTAAATACTACCCGTTGATACATCATTATAGAATGTTTCACCTTCCTAGGGTCTAAATACTAAATACTTAATACTAAATACTACCCGTTGATACATCATTATAGAATGTTTCACCTTCCTAGGGTCTAAATACTAAATACTTATTACTAAATACTACCCGTTGATACATCATTATAGAATGTTTCACCTGCTTAGGGTCTAAATACTAAATACTTTATACTAAATACTAATTCCACGTTAATTTTCCTATTTTTGTAACAACAAAAAACTCATTGATTTAACATGAAAAAAACTGCGTTAACTGACGTTCATGTCGCTTTAGGTGCGAAAATGGTTCCTTTCGCCGGATTCAATATGCCAGTTCAATATACTGGTATCAACGACGAACACGAAACAGTGCGTACCGCTGTAGGGATGTTCGATGTTAGCCACATGGGGGAGTTTATCTTAAAGGGCGAAAAAGCATTAGACCTTATCCAGAAAGTTTCTTCTAACGATGCCTCAAAATTATATGACGGTAAAGTTCAGTACGGCTATCTTCCAAACGAAAATGGCGGTATTGTAGATGATTTCTTAACTTATAAAATTGATGACAAAACCTATCTTTTGGTTGTAAATGCATCAAATATTGATAAAGACTGGGATTGGATCAGCAAATTCAATACTGAAGGTGTAGAAATGAAAAACATTTCTGACGAAACTTCTCTTTTCGCTGTACAAGGTCCTAAAGCTGCCGATGCTCTACAAAAATTAACGGATATCGACTTAGCTCCAATGGAATACTATTCTTTCCAAAAAGGAGTATTTGCTGGTGTTGAAAACGTATTGGTTTCTGCTACAGGTTATACTGGTGCCGGTGGTTTCGAAATCTATGTTGCCAACGAACATGCAGAGCAAGTTTGGAATGCAATCATGGAAGCTGGTCAAGAATATGGCATTAAACCAATCGGTCTTGGCGCTAGGGATACCCTACGCCTAGAAATGG
This sequence comes from Sphingobacterium sp. NPDC055431, assembly GCF_053644255.1. Classification (NCBI taxonomy): domain Bacteria; kingdom Pseudomonadati; phylum Bacteroidota; class Sphingobacteriia; order Sphingobacteriales; family Sphingobacteriaceae; genus Sphingobacterium; species Sphingobacterium sp. NPDC055431. Next base: position 30,811 of record NZ_JBSHLH010000008.1, on the reverse strand, counting down.
GTTTCTGTCTTTACGGAAATGATATCGACGATAATACATCACCATTAGCAGCTGGCTTAGGGTGGGTTACTAAATTCACGAAGGACTTTGTAAACGCTGAAAACCTAAAAGCTGAAAAAGAAAAAGGTGTTTCTCAAAAACTGGTAGGATTCGAAATGATTGATAGAGGTATTCCTCGTCATGATTATGAAATCGTAGATGCTGATGGAAACAAGATCGGACGTGTTACTTCCGGAACGCAATCTCCATCCTTGAAAAAATCAATCGGTTTAGGTTATGTAGAGCCTGCATTTGCTAAAGAAGGTACAGAGATCTTTATCTCTATCCGTAACCAACCTATCAAAGCGATCGTAAGAAAACCTCCTTTTGTAAAATAAGGCGGATAAAAATAAAATGAAAAAGGGCTATTTTTTAGCCCTTTTCTTTTGTTGTCTCATTTCTTGCTGCGCCAGCTTCGCCTTTTCCTCTTGCTTGGTCTTCACATCTCGGCTCACCTGTTTTAACAGAACCACCTTCAGATAGATCAACAACACCAATAAGGCGATGGAAATCCCCAAGTACAGTACCTGTCCGCTATTATAACCTGCCCACGCGCTCAAAACCAAAAACACGATCCCTAAATTGAGCAGTAAATTCAATATAAACTTCTTCGTCATTTCTTCTTTATTACTTTAAAACCCGTTACTCGTTCCCGAATGAAATAAAAATACACTATTCCTGCCATAATATTCCCCAAGATGACGAATAAAGCCAAAATCAATCGCTCTCCATTGCTGATTCTGGTCGAACGCATGATCTCCAACAGCACCAATACCACCCATATTAAAGAAAGTACCATCGAGATGCTCAATAGGATAGGAGCATAGCCCACCTTCAGGATAAATAATAAGATAGAAAGGATATAAAAAGCCAGACTAAATAGGAATGCCTGTTTAGTCTGGTGGAATAATTTATTCATGAAGCAAAGTTAAGGATAAAATCCCGTCCTCGTTTATGGGAATATTCCCAATTCCTTATAGGATTCTCCAACTTTGTTGATCGCACAGATAAATGCCGCTGTCCTTAGATCCTCAACACCGTCCATGCTTTTCCAGATCTGGTGGATTTCATGATAAGAACCGATCATGGTGTCCTCAAGTCCTGAATACACTAAATCAACCTCATCAGGTCCTCTTAAAATAATCTTGCGCTCCAATTTAGAAACCTTTTGATTGGTCATAGACTCTATGATATTCAAGATTTCAGCATACATGTTTTCGCTGAATCTCTTTTCAAGACGACCATAGCGTACGTGGCTTAGGTTTTTCAACCATTCAAAATAGGATACGGTAACCCCTCCAGCATTTAAATAGATATCAGGGATCACCAATTTACCTTTCCTGTTGAACACCTCATCTGCTTCCGGTGTCAATGGACCATTTGCCGCTTCACCTATGATCTGTGCTTGAATCCTTTCTGCATTGTCCCCATTGATTACAGACTCTAATGCTGCAGGGATCAAGATATCACATGGCTGCTCTAAACCTTTTATAGATTCTTCGATATTGATAGCACCAGGGAAATTTAGGATAGAGCCTGTAGCCTTTCTATGGGCAACTACCTCTTCCAGGTCCAGTCCATTTTCATTATAGATGGCGCCCTCATATTCGATCAAGCCAACAAGGATAGAACCACCTTCCTGAAAATATTTAGCAGCATGGTAACCCACATTTCCTAAACCTTGAACGATTACTTTCTTGCCTTCAACACCAGTTGTCAATCCCAACTTGGTCATATCTTCTTCAATCTTACACGCTTCCTTAACCCCGAAAAATACGCCTAAACCTGTCGCTTCAGTACGGCCTCTTACACCGCCTTGAGAAACCGGTTTCCCCGTTACACAGGCCTGAGCATTGATTTCATTCGGGTTTAATGTGGTATAGGTATCTACGATCCAGCTCATCTCGCGCGCTCCGGTACCATAATCCGGCGCCGGAACATCCGTTCCTGGTCCAATAAAGTTCTTTTTCACCAATTCCGTCGTATATCGACGGGTAATTTTTTCTAATTCATACTCTGAATACTTCTTTGCATCGATTTTCACACCGCCTTTAGCACCACCAAACGGAACGTTTACGATGGCACATTTATAGGTCATTAATGATGCAAGGGCCATCACTTCGTCTTGATCCACTTCCATACTGAAACGGATACCCCCTTTACATGGCAGCTTATGATGTGAATGTTGTACACGGTAAGCTTCTATAACCTCAATGTTATCTCCGATTTTAACCGGAAATCTTACTCGTAATATGGAATTACATGCTTTGATCTGTTCGAGGATACCAGGAGAAAACTTGGTGAACTTGGCCGCTTTATCAAAATTCCGACCCACTCCTTGAAAGAAGCTGAAAGTTGTGTTTGATTGATTTGACATAAAAATATGTTTTTGTTTATTCTTGGAATAATACTATAAAGTTAGCTCTTTTAATATTTTAATAATAGGCAAGAAAATAAAAACATTATTTTTAAATATATTCTAAAGATAGGGGAGTAAAATTATTATTTAAGCAATAAATTGCCCTAAAAATAAAAAGCTCAAGGAATCCTTGAGCTTTTTATTGATTTACTGTTTCTTAATAAACATCCATCTCCGGATCAAAAGCTTCTTTCCAAGCTAAAATTCCGCCTTGTAGGTTGGATAAATTCGTGTATCCTTCTTGTTCTAAAAGCATAACAGCCTGAGCACTACGCTTCCCTGAACGGCAGTGGATAACCACTGGAATATCTTTTGAAATCTTTTCAGACTCAATCACAACGCCTGACAATGGAATGTTCACTCCATTCAGGTTCGATACCTCATATTCAAAAGGCTCACGAACGTCGATCAACTGAAACTCAACATTGTGATCCATCATGTCCTTTAATTCTTGAACGCTAATTTCTTTCATAGTAAGCTTTTTATCAAATATATAAAATTTAGACTCAAAGGCCCTGCCAATAATATAGAATTTTTGTTAATTTCATCACAAACATTTTATTCATGAAAAAACTATTCTTAGCACTCGTATTTTCTGGCTTTTTATTCCAAATGAGCTCCGCTCAGCAAAAGCAGATTACAAGCACGGAAAATATTTCCAGAATCTTGAATACCCTTGCTTCTGATGATATGAGAGGCCGATCGGCCCTAAATCTAGACGATATTGGCAAAGCAGCTGATTTTATCGCCGCTGAATTCAAAGAAATTGGCCTTAAACCGTATGTAGGTGATAACTTCCGCCAATCCTTTCTGGTTAATCGGGGCAGCGTGACTGAACAAAGTGTCACCTTAGCTGATAAAAAATTAAATGATGATGAGTTCTTGATCGTAGGTAATTTAGACGAACCTATAACAAAAAACACCCCTTTCATTGAAACCATTAAGATTTCTGCTGATGATGATTTTTCCCAAAAATTCAGGGAAATCGTTCAGCATAACCCAAATAAGGTTGTCGTTTTGGTAGACAAGAAACATGCTCCATTTTTGGCCCGTTTCAAAAGAATCTACAATCGCGAGAGCATTGTAATCAAAGGTCAGGAAAAAGCTGCCGGAAGCCCCAAGGTTTTTATCGTGGCCGATGAATTACCTGGAAACCATGAAATCAAACAGACCCGCAAAACAGAAGAGTTCAATATGTTCAATGTGGCGGCTGTCCTTCCTGGTAAATCTAAACCTGAGGAATATGTGGTGATTTCTTGCCATTATGACCATATCGGTATCTTGCCTGCTGTGGAAGGTGATTCCATTGCAAATGGCGCTGATGATGATGCCTCTGGTACAACCGCGATGATCGAATTGGCGAGGTATTACAAGAAGTTAAACAACAATGAAAGAACCATCATCTTTGTCGCTTTCACTGCAGAGGAAATTGGCATGTTTGGTTCCAAATATTTCTCCAACAATATAGATCCGGAGAAGGTCGTGGCCATGATCAATATCGAAATGATCGGTAAGGATTCCAAATTCGGCCCAAATAGTCTCTATATTACAGGATTCAGCGCGTCTGACCTTGGCAAACTGATGCAGGAAAACCTGAAGGGCTCTGCATTTACCTTCCATCCAGACCCATATACTACCCAAAACCTATTCTACCGAAGCGATAATGCCGTATTGGCCGCATTAGGCGTACCGGCACATACCTTTTCTACATCACAGATCGATAAGGACCAATATTACCATACGGTAAAAGACGAGGTAAGTACATTGGACATCAACAATATTAAATCAAGTATTGAGGCCATCGCAACTGGGGCTATAGGAATTATCAATGGAACCCAAACACCGAGTAGGGTTGAAAAACTAAGAGATTAAGGGCTTATCCCATATAACAGGAAAAGACGGTCAACTGACCGTCTTTTCCTGTTATATCTTAGATGGGATTAAATGTTGTTAATCCAATTTCTTGCGCATAATGTAATCATCAAGAACAAATCCATAATAGGGGATATCAATTTCCTGAATTACCTCAAATCCTTGTTTCAGATAAAATTGATAGGCATTGTTCGATCGGTTAACATTTAGTTCCAAGGTCGGAAGCCCTAGTTTCTTTGCTTCCTGCGCTGCAAAATCGATCAGCAGCTTTCCGTAGCCTTTGCCCTGCGTACTAGGTAACAGATAGATCTTCTCGATCCTTAAGAGGTCTTCTTTAGGGTCAACCCCAATAAAACCTACCGGTTTTCCATCCTCATATAGGAGATGAAAAGCTTTATTGTCTTGGATAGCAGTGCTCAATGCCTCCACCGAATACATCTTATCCAACATAAAGGCAATCTGTTCCTTGGAAAGGATGCTTTGATAGGTCGGATACCAGATGGCATGTGCTAATTCATGGATTAACACAGCATCTTCCTGCTTAGCTGGGATGATCTCTGTCATAGCTCTTCAGATATTATAAAATAGGATTCTTGCTGCGCAATGGAAACAAAACCATCATTTATGACAGCATAAACATGATCCCCCAATGATTTTAAGTTCTGTGTTTCGCCCAATTTTCCTTCATTATTTTCAATAAACAAATTAAAGCCTTTAGGAAGCCATTTCTCGTATTTCTTTACAAAAAGTGCTTTCCCTTTGTTGTTGATCAAATTGATGTTGAAATCGCCTAAATATGGCATGTAATGCGCTATCTCGACGATATCTGTCAAAATATTAACGGCAAAATTGTTTTTCTCTTTTAAAAAGGAAAATAAGGGAACGATATAGCAGTCAGAATAGGGGATAAGGGAAATATGCTCTTCAAGGACATGAGCCTCCAGACCTTGGTTATCTAGGACCACATCGATCTTTATTTCTCGTGCCTTTAGGGATTCGTAATGTTCGGCCAACGTAATAATGGTTGGACTCCACTCCAGAAGTTGGTTTAAATATTCATCAACCAAACAGTCAGGATTTGCGATGAACAAAGCTGGCTCTTGATTCTCTCGAACAATATGATGAGAAGACATAATTAATTGCCTAAATAACGGACTGCAATATAGGACATCAGACCAATACTGGTTTGAAGTGCAGTTTCGTCGATGTCAAAGGTTGAAGTATGTACTGCAGATTGTATTCCTTTGGCTTGATTTCCTGTGCCCAACCTATAGAAACATGCATTTGTTTCTTGAGAATAATAGGCAAAATCCTCTGCTGCCGGCCATAGATCAAGCTCAACAACATTCTCATGGCCAAGATACTCTTGGGCATACGAACGGGAAGCTTCCGTAATCTGAGGTTCATTGATCAGGAATGGATATCCTTTTCTGATTTCAAAATCACAGGTAGCACCCATACCTTCTGCAATGCCAACTGCCATCTTGTGCATTTTCTCATGGGCTTCCGCTCTCCATTTTTCATCAAAGGTCCTGAAAGTACCTTCCAGATAAACCTCTTCAGGGATAACGTTTGTAGCGCCATTTCCAATGATCTTCCCCCAAGATAAAACCGAAGGGGTCCTTGGATCTGCAACACGGCTCACAATCTGTTGCATGGCCGATATGATCTGCGCCGTAATGGCGATAGGGTCAATATTCTGATGGGGTTGAGCTCCATGCCCTCCTTTGCCACGAACCGTCATAAACAACTCATCGCAGGATGCCATATATTTACCGGAGCGGAAACCAACTTTGCCGGCCTCGATAAAAGGCATTACATGCTGTCCAACGATCCCTTGAGGTTCGGGATTTTGCAATACCCCTTCCTTGATCATTAAGGAAGCACCTCCCGGCAGTCTTTCTTCTCCAGGTTGGAAGATAAGCTTCAGGGTTCCGCCAAATTCAGGCTTCAATTCATTCAATATCTTAGCCACCCCCAGCAAAGACGAGGTATGCACATCATGCCCACAGGCATGCATTACCCCGACATTCTTGGAGCCATACGATCTGCCTTCCACCTCAGTGATCGGAAGTGCGTCCATATCTGCTCGTAGGGCAAGGACTTTGTCCGAAGGTAAATCTCCTTTGATCAAGGCTACAACGCCTGTATTGGCCATGGATTCAAAAGGAATCTCCAGGTCTGTCAGCACTTGTTTGATAAATGCCGAGGTGTTGTATTCTTCAAAGGACAATTCAGGATTCTGATGTAGGAACCTTCTGTTGTTTACCGTGTCTTGAAAGTAAGATTGGGCTAATTCTTGAATTCTTTGTTTTGATATTGGCATGTTGATCCTCCACTATTGCCATGTCCAGACGTCCTCGACAAAGACAAATACATTATTGTATCGGCCGCGAAGCTCTCGCATATAGGCCGTCGCTGCAGAACGGCTAGTAAAGTCGCCTACTTTGACCCTGTAGTTTGGTTCTACATAATCTAGGTAAGCATTGATATCTGAATTCTGGCTTTGGAAACTACGCTGTACATTTTCAGCATCCCTGCGGCTGGAACCAGAAAAGATCTGTACCCTAAAACCACGGACCTTCACACGTGTTGCACGAGATTTGTCAATGGTTTTAGGCTCCAGACTTACCGTCTTACTGGCGGTAGGATTTAAAGCATAGAATGAACGGAATTCTTGTAAAAGTCCGATTAAAGAATCCTTTTCAACAATTACTTTGTTCTCTTGTGCCTTTGATACTGATACGATGGCGAACAGCATCAAGAAGCTAACTATAAATCCTTTGTATTTCATTTTTTAATTAACCTTGTTTTCCGTGACAGTTTTTATACTTCAACCCAGAACCACAAGGACATTCATCATTTCTTCCAATGGCCTGATCCTTACGGATAGGTTGGGTAACTTGAGCTTCCTGCGTGTTCAGGTCCTCTTCAGATACTCCAGTTGGAGAACTTAACTCTTCTTTTGTTTCTTTAACTTTTACCTTTGGCGCTTCTGGGCGTGCTGCTTGAATGTTTTGAGGTTCTTGCTGCTGTCCAGGAATCTCGCCTTTGAACAAGAAGCTAACAATATCTTTGTTCATGCCGGCCAACATTGTCTTAAACAAGTTGTAAGCCTCCATTTTATAGATAATGATAGGGTCTTTTTGCTCGTATCGCGCGTTCTGTACAGATTGTTTCAAATCATCCATCTCACGAAGGTGCTCTTTCCATGCTTCATCAATCAAAGCTAGAACGATGCCTTTCTCAAATGATTTGAATACGTCTTTACCTTTACTTTCTACAGCTTTTTGCAAATTTGTAGCAACTTGAATGCCACGAATTCCATCTGTAAAAGGAACAATGATATTTTCTATCATACCACCACGCTCAGCAAGCACGTTTGTCAATACCGGTAAAGTCTGTTCAGCGATGTTTACAGCCTTGCGGTGGTAGTAATTGATAACTTGATCAAATAATTTGTCAACTAAATTAGGCGCTGACTCACTTGCAAATTCTTCTTGTGTAATTTCAGGATTGATCGCAAATACACGGATCACCTCGATTTGGAATTCATCATAGGAATTGTCCTCTTTTGCCTCCAATACAACATCCTCAACGACATCATAGATGGTATTGTTCAAATCTACATCTAAACGCTCACCGAACAACGCGTTCTTACGTTTGGTATAGATTACCGTACGTTGCGAGTTCATCACGTCATCATATTCCAATAGGTGCTTACGTGTACCGAAGTTGTTTTCCTCTACTTTACGTTGTGCACGCTCGATAGATTTGGTCAACATACCGTGTTGCATTACCTCGCCATCTTCAACACCCATCTTAACCATAAGGTTAGAGATACGCTCTGAAGCGAATAAACGCATCAATGGATCCTCAAGGGATACAAAGAATTGAGATGAACCTGGGTCTCCTTGACGTCCTGCACGACCTCTTAACTGACGGTCAACACGACGAGACTCATGGCGCTCTGTACCGATGATCGCTAAACCACCTGCATTGATTACCTCTTGGGTAAGCTTAATATCCGTACCACGACCTGCCATGTTGGTGGCAATGGTTACTTGGCCTGGACGTCCTGCTTCTGCAACGATATCTGCCTCTTTTTGGTGAAGTTTCGCGTTCAACACGTTGTGTTTTACACCACGTAACTTCAACATACGGCTCAATAACTCCGAAATCTCTACAGAAGTCGTACCCACCAATACTGGTCGACCTTGTTCTGTCAAGGTTTGGATCTCTTGTGCTACCGCATTATATTTCTCACGTGCCGTACGATAGATCAAATCTTGACGGTCATCACGTTGAATTACTTTGTTCGTTGGAATTTCAACCACATCCAATTTGTAGATTTCCCAAAGCTCTCCAGCCTCTGTTGATGCCGTACCGGTCATTCCCGATAGCTTGTGGTACATACGGAAGTAGTTCTGTAAGGTAATGGTTGCATACGTTTGGGTAGCATCCTCGACCTTTACGTTCTCTTTGGCTTCGATCGCTTGGTGTAATCCGTCAGAATAACGACGTCCGTCCATGATACGACCGGTTTGCTCATCTACAATCTTAACCTTACCCTCATCAACGATATATTGATCGTCGATTTCAAATAGGGTATAAGCTTTTAACAATTGGTTGATGGAGTGGATACGCTCTGCTTTGATTGAGTAATCGCGCATCAACTCTTCTTTCTGTTGAGCTTTCTCTTCGATAGGAAGATCTGCTTTTTCGATTTCAGCAATCTCAGTACCTACGTCTGGAAGGATAAAGAAGTTTGGATCCTCACCTGTAGCAGTGATCAACTCAATACCTTTTTCAGTAAGTTCTACCTGATTGTTTTTCTCATCGATAACGAAGAACAGTTCCGCATCTGCCTTAGGCATATGACGGTTTTGCTCTTGCATATAGTAGTTTTCTACTTTTTGTAGGATCTGACGGTGATTTCCTTCAGATAGATATTTAATTAATGCTTTGTTCTTAGGCAAACCACGGTAAGCACGGAATAATGCCAATCCACCTTTTTCAGGATCGGTGTCATTATCTGCAATTGCTTTCTTCGCTTGGTTCAAAACCGTGTTGATATAGGCTTTTTGAGCATTTACCAACCGTTCGATCCTTGGTTTCAATTGATAGAACTCATGTTGGTCGCCCATTGGAATAGGTCCAGAGATAATCAATGGCGTACGCGCATCATCGATCAATACCGAATCCACCTCATCGATCATGGCAAAGTGCAATTTGCGCTGAACCATAGATTCTTTGGTGTTCGTCATATTGTCACGCAAATAGTCAAAACCAAACTCGTTGTTTGTACCATAAACGATATCGCTCATATAAGCCTGACGACGTTGTGGTGAGTTCGGTTGGTATTTGTCGATACAGTCAACGCTCATTCCGTGGAATTCGAAGATAGGACCGTTCCATTCCGAGTCACGACGTGCCAAATAGTCGTTCACCGTTACGATGTGGATACCTTGACCCGCCAAAGCGTTCAAGTAAGTAGGCAATGTTCCTACCAAGGTCTTACCTTCACCCGTTGACATCTCGGCGATCTTTCCTTGGTGCAACACGATACCACCAATCAACTGTACATCGTAGTGAACCATGTTCCAGGTAACTTCAGAACCCGCAGCGATCCAAGTGTTCTTCCAGATGGCTTTATCTCCTTGAATGCTAACGTTCGGTTTACGGGCAGCGATTTCTCTATCGAATTCAGATGCTGTAACCTCAATCTCTTTATTTTCTGTAAAGCGACGAGCTGTTTCCTTAACAACAGCAAAAGCTTCAGGTAATATTTCCAATAATACTTCCTCAAGCTTCTTATCGCGATCTTTTGTCAATTTGTCAATCTTGTCGTAGGTTGAAGTTTTTAGCTCCATGTCCTCCGTAGCCTCAGCCTCTTGCTTCAGACTGTTGATTTCATTGTCGATGTCTTGCAAATAGTTGCCGATTCTTTGTTTAAAATCCAAGGTCTTCCCACGTAGCTCATCATGCGTCAAAGCGGATAATTTCTCGTATTCTTCCTTGATTTTATTTACTAATGGCTGTACTCCCTTAACATCTCTTTCGGACTTACTACCAAATAACTTGCTTAAAAACTTTAACATAATTTTCTATTTCTCTATTCGCATGTACAATAATGACTCCAAATCAAATAAGCAGACATTTTGACATTAATCGGGCAAATTTAATTATTAAGGTTGATAACTAATGCTTTCCTGATTCTTTTTTATCAATTATTTTACTAAAAATATGTTTTTCCCTGTACTGGGCACCAAGTTGAGTTCCAGAGCCTTTTCAAACATCTGTCGGATGGCCTTTTTTCCCTCTTCTCCAAGGTTTTCGGAATACTGGTTCACATAGAGCTCAATATGCTTGTACATCACTGATTCCTCCATTTCCTGTGCATGGGAACGGATGTACTCCAGGCCTGATTTCGGATGGTCAAAGCCAAACCTGACACTTTCTGAAATCAATCTGTTTACTTTCTGTTTGACCTCTTCCGGAAGAGACCTCTTGATCACGATCCCACCCAAAGGGATGGCCGAACCCGTCGTTCTCTCCCAATAGTCGCCCAGGTCCACGATTTTGTGCAGACCCTTGTCCATATAGGTAAACCTGTTTTCATGGATGATCAGCCCAATATCGATGCTACCGTCCAGTAAGGACTGCTCAATTTCTGAAAACAGCATGACCTGCTTGTTCAACAGGCCCGGAAAGGCCAAGCTCAACAAGAAGTTCGCTGTCGTAAATTTCCCGGGGATTCCCACCTTCAGCTCTTTGAATCGTTCGGGTAGATCCTGACCGGCATAACTAGCCAATTCTTTTGCCAGGGACTCATCCTTGCAGATCAACAAAGGTCCTACACCAAACCCAAGTGCAGACCCAGCATCCAAAAGCTCATAATCCTCTACCGCATAGGCAAAGGCATGGTAGCTCAGTTTAGTGATGTCCAGGTCGCCCCGGAAGGCCTTGGCATTCAAGGTTTCAACATCATGGTATTCCACGTGAAACTGTAGGCCTTCGCAATCGATCTTGTTATGGATCAAGGCATCAAATATAAAGGTATCGTTCGGACAGGGAGAAAATCCCAATGTAAGTTCCATGTTTTCTTTCAATTTTATGTGATGCTGATGTTCTTGGTCAGCACCAATAGTATCATTCCTAAAAAGGTCGCCAATACCAAACCGTTCCCCAACAGGTCCTTTTCCTTTTTATAACTGATCCAACAACCTACTAAATTGATTGCCGCAGCAATCACATATAGACCGGTCGGTTTATCGGGAAAGACCTGAGTTTGGATATTGGTGAATTTCATCGCCAAAAAGGCTATCAATGGGCAAACTAATCCCATTAGCACACCCACAAGAAGACTGTTTTTCATGTATTAACTGTCAAATGACCAAGAATTCAACTCCGGAATAACATGGTGAGCCGTCATATCAAACTGCGTCGGTACGATGGAAACATAACCATTTATGATCGCATAGGCGTCGGTATCTTCCCCGCGATCCTGCAGGTCAAATTTACCGGTCATCCAAAAATACTCTCTCTTATAGGGGTCCAAACGTTCATCAAACTCCTCAAACCACTTGGCATTCGCTTGCCTGCAGATTTTGATGCCCTTGATATCTACGTTCTTATTTGGAAAGTTCACGTTCAATAGGGAGTTTTTAGGCAGACCGTTTTTCAATACCTGCTCTGCAATGGTCTTCACCCAGGAACGGGTATGGGAAAAATCGGCATTGTGCGCGAAGTCATCCAATGAATATCCAATCGATGGGATACCCTCGATAGCCCCTTCCACAGCTGCAGACATGGTCCCTGAATACAGCACGTTGATGGAGTAGTTCAAACCATGGTTGATACCTGACACACATAAGTCTGGTTTCTTTCCTTTAAAGATCTTGTTGACGGCCAATTTGACGCAATCAACAGGAGTACCCGAACATTTATACATCTCAACCCCAGGATACAGGTCTATCTTATCCAGGCGTAAAGGCTTGCCAATCGTAATGGCATGGCCCATTCCAGACTGTGGACTGTCCGGTGCTACCACCACGACATCCCCAATTTCCTGCATAACCTCTAAAAGAACTTTTATTCCTGGCGCCGTAATTCCATCGTCATTTACGACCAATATCGTGGGTCTCTTTTTTGTCATAGTGCTAAGTTAGTAAAATATGGGTTCATTATCAGCCTCCCAAAATCATGAAGATGTTAAAGATTCAATAGGTTTCCATTAAGCCTTCCGTAAGGAATGGATACCATGCCACATTATTCTTTCTACCCATCTACATGCTGAGGCTATATATTTATCTTTTGACCTTGTTTTACCCTTATTCGAGGCAAAATTGAATTTTGAAGAGGTCTCTCGAATATGCCTCGAATAAGGTCAAGGTAATTCTGCTATAAACAGGCTGCTATCAAGCTGAAATCCAAGGCCTAGATTTTAGCCATACTCTATAATAGAAGAAGGTCGACATGATGTCGACCTTCTTCTTCCTATTTATTACATTAACCTAGTTTATTCAACCAGTCAATTACTTCTTCTCTGGATTTACCAAGCTTCTGTTGCAATTTGCCCAGTAACTCATCGTCTTTTCCTTCTTCATAGGCCAAATCATCATCTGTCCACTCGGCATATTGTTGTTTGATCTTGCCTTTCAACTCGTTCCATTTACCTTTTAAATCTAATTTATCCATTTTGATTTTCCTCCTTTGATTAATGTGATATATACGATAAACAGGAAGTTGAAAAAATGGTTTTCAAAAATTTATTTTTTTAATAAAGTGAAAGGTATTCTGCGGTTAGGATGAATATAGCCCCTTTTTGTCGATAAAATCGATGACTGCATCCGGGGTGTAAAACTTAATGGATTTCCCCTCCTTGATGGCGTTTCTCAGGAAGGTGGACGATAGTTCCATAACAGGCGTATCGGTCATGCTGATGGATGGATGGTCCTTCAATTCGCCGCCATCATAGCCGGGTCTAGGATAGACCACGATTTTATAGTCGCGAAGCAGGATATCCGCATTCTTCCATTTCAAAAGTCCCTGGAGATTGTCTTCCCCCATGATCAGGATAAATTCCTTGGTCGGATATTTTTCCGTCAAGTGGGTGAGGGTATCTATGGTATAGGAGGGTTGAGGCAATGAAAACTCGATGTCGCTGGCACGTAGTTTATCCGAACCTTCAATGGCCAAATTGACCATTTCCAGGCGATCATACATGTTGCCAAGGCTCTTTTTCTCCTTAAAGGGATTCTGAGGGGATACAATGAACCATACCTCGTCCAAAGAAGTATAGTTGGCCATATAATTGGCAATAATCAAATGTCCGATATGGACAGGATTAAAGGAACCAAAGAATAATCCAACTTTACTTTTTGCCATATTATGAATTGATAAAGTCTAATACCAGTTTTTCTGCTTCTGCACAGGCTGTTTCAAGGTCATTGTTATGCAGGATCACATCAAATTTATCGGCAAAGCTCAGCTCATGTTCCGCCTTTGCAAATCGTTCGTTCAATTTTTCCTGGGAATCTGTACCTCTCCCGGTCAATCTTTCTTTCAAGACTTCTAAGGAAGGAGGATTTACGAAAATAGCCAAGGCTTGGTCTGGGAACTTAGATTTCAAGCGAAGTCCTCCAACCACATCGATATCAAAGATCACGTGCTTGCCTTCGTTCCAGATACGCTCTACCTCAGATCGCAGGGTTCCGTAGAATGTTCCTGAGTAAACCTCTTCAAATTCTATGAATTCGTGTTTAGCTACCTTGTGCAAGAAGTCTTCTTTGGAAATAAAGTAGTAATCGACACCATTTACTTCAGCACCACGAGGTTGACGGGTGCTTGCAGAGATAGAAAATGCAATCTTATCGCTATGCTTTTCCAATAATCTTCTAACGATAGTCGTTTTCCCTGCCCCCGATGGAGCAGAAAAAATAATCAGTTTTCCGCTCATGCTATAGTACGTTTAATAGTTGTTCTTTGACTTTTTCCAACTCGTCCTTCATTTTCACGACAATCTGTTGGATCTGGGCATTGTTGGCCTTTGAACCCAAGGTATTGATTTCACGGCCCATTTCCTGGGAAATAAATCCTAGTTTCTTACCATTGGAATCTTGGCTGTTCAGGGCTTCTACAAAATAATTGCAGTGGGAGCGAAGGCGAACTTTCTCTTCCGTGATATCTAGTTTCTCGATGTAAAAAACCAGTTCTTGTTCAAAACGGTTCATGTCTACATTCTCTTTGCCCACAGCTTCTTCCATATATTGGTTGATCCTTTCACGGATCAAGGGAATACGGCTTCCTTCAACAGCTTCTACTTCGGTTAGGTATGATAAAATCAAGGAAACACGGTATTCAAGATCCTTTTTAAGGACAGCGCCCTCATCAGCTCTAAAGCTGTTGAACTGTTTTACTGCAGCGTAAAAGGAATCCATCAAGACCTTGCCTTCTTCTTCGTCCACCTCATCATCATGGCTGATAACTTCAGGCATGTTCAGGGCTTGTTCAAAAAGATTGGCTTTGGTATCGCCCAATTGGAAGGCAATGTCCTGCAATTGTCTATAGTATTCTTTTAATAGATCTGCGTTGATACTTGCTGCTTTGGCAGTTTGGTCAACATATTCGGTGCTTATGTTGATATTTACCTTACCGCGTTCAATCAGTTTGCTGCATTCACCACGAAGCACCAATTCCTTGTCTGAAACAGCTTTTGGTAGGCGAAGGTTAAGTTCCAAGAACTTAGAATTTAAGGATTTGATCTCTACGGTATATTTAACGGTTCCGTTTTCAGCGGTCCCCATACCGTAACCTGTCATCGATTTTATCATATGCAAAGGTAAAAAACTTACAGAAAAGAACGAGTCTATTACCAATCATGTTTGGCGATTATCACGCATAAATAGGTTTTATAGGCGGCACCACGCTTTACGCGGGCAAAACCTATGCCTATATCCTTTAAAGATCCGTTCCATTCATCCATGCCCAAAACATGCTTCCTGTGCATAAATCCGGGCGATCCACGGCCAATGATAAAGGATTTGATGCCATCAATGGCGGTTTCGTGGTTGGCTCCAATGGACTCAAAATTATTGGTGCTTTTTTTCTTCAGCCAATCGGGATTTAAGTAATATCCTGCCTTGTTGATATGGTAATTTGGTCCGTAACCGCTTGGGTCGGTATGGTCGAAGTAATTCCTCCTCGCCATATCTTTGGCTCGCTCCTCAGCTACTTTTGCCAGTTTATCATTCCAGACCAAACGGGTCTGTTTTACATTTCTAAGATTGTTCACCCGAATTTCGCGACCATATTTCTTGGGGTTCATCCGAAAATCATTGAGGTATTGGTAAGCTTTCTTGGCTTCGCGTTTGTCGATCTTGATGTTCTGGGCAAGGATTGGCTGTGCCCAAATGATAAAAGCAAATAAAATATATCTCATAGCTGTGTTTAAGGATACTGACTTCAGAAAAAACTCAACGTTTAAACAGCTTTATTAATTTAAGCTGATTTCTTGGCTGTTTTTTCTTTAATGACCTCAATGATAGGGGGCAATAGGGAGATGCCGATAATGGCAAGCACCACGATCGAGAAATTGTTCTTGACAAATGGGATCTGCCCGAAGAAATAACCGCCCAAAAGAAACATCGTTACCCACAGGACACCTCCAACAATATTGTATAGACCGAATTTGGAATAAGGCATCTTGACTACGCCGGCAACAAACGGGGCAAAGGTCCTGACAATGGGCACAAAACGTGCATAGATAATGGTTTTGAGGCCATATTTATTGTAAAAGCTTTGGGTTTTCTCGAGATAGGAGAGCTTAAAGATCTTGGAGTCTTTTGTAAAGACACGCTGTCCAAAGTGTTTCCCTATTTCATAGTTGACAAAATCACCGATAATGGCTGCGGCAATCAACAGGACCAACATGACCCAAAGACTAAGGTTTGTTTCAGGTTTTGCGATCAGGGCTCCCATGGCGAACAGGACCGAGTCGCCGGGAAGGAATGGGGTAACCACCAGTCCAGTCTCTGCAAAGATGATCAGGAAAAGGATCAGGTAGGTCCAAGTCTGATATTCTTGGGTAATATCGATCAAATGCTTGTCGATATGGAGAATAAAGTCGATCAGGGTTGAAATTAATTCCATGTTTTCAAATTCGATTTTCCACTGCAAGAATTGCACCAAGCTAATTCTTTTCCTTGAATATGATCCTGAGTCTACAATAGGGCTACTTAAAAGAAAAAGGAAGCTTACTCAGCTTCCTTTTTCTTTCCGTATTTTTCTTTGATCACCTCAATGATTGGAGGCAGTATGGACAAGATAATGATGGCGAAGACCACTAAGGTAAAGTTGTCCTTGATAATTGGAAGGCCTCCGAAGAAGTATCCAATAAACAAAAAGGAGGTTACCCATAAAATGGCTCCGATAACATTGTATGAAGCAAACTTTCCGTAGGACATTGATCCTACACCAGCTACAAATGGGGCAAAGGTCCTGACGATCGGAACAAAACGCGCGTAGATAATGGTTTTGCCACCGTATTTATCGTAGAACTTCTCTGTCTTTTCTAAATATTCTTTCTTTAGGAACTTATATTTCCCTGAAAAGGCTTTTGGTCCAATGTATTTGCCGATATGGTAGTTCACCATGTCTCCTAAAATACCTGCCACCATCAACAATCCCCACATCAAAAAGACGTTCAGATCAGTTTCTGGCTTGGCGATGATTGCGCCAGTTGCAAATAGAAGGGAGTCTCCAGGTAAGAATGGAGTAACGACAAGACCAGTTTCGGCAAAAATGATCAGGAAGAGGATCAAATAGGTCCAAGTCTGATAGTTATTGACGATTTCCACCAAATGATCATCAATATGGAGGATAAAGTCAATTAGGGAATAAATTAAATCCAAAGTTTTGAGCTATTAAATATTGTTCAACATCACTGGCATCACCAACATCAAGATATCTTCGTGTTCTTCCTTGATTGCCGGTACTAATAAACCTGCACGGTTTGGTGTACTCATTTCCAGTACGACCTCTTCACAGTTGAGGTTATTAAGCATTTCTACCAAGAACTTCGCGTTGAATCCGATCTCCATGTCTTCACCTTCAAACTGACAGCTCAATCTCTCGTGTGCCTCATTGGAGAAGTCCAAATCCTCAGCAGAGATGTGCAGTTCGCTTCCTGAGATCTTTAACCTTACTTGGTGTGTAGTTTTGTTTGCAAAGATTACCACACGGCGAAGGGTGTTCAGGAATAAAGAACGGTCTACAGTCAGTTTATTAGGGTTCAAACGAGGGATTACGGCTTCGTAATCTGGATAACGCTCATCGATCAATCTACAGATCAAGTTGATGGTTCCGAATTGGAAGAATGCGTTGGTATTGTTGTACTCTATTGAAACATTCACATCATCCGAAGGAAGAGATGATTTTAATAAAGTAAGTGCTTTTTTAGGCAAGATGATCGATGTTGGTTTATCAGCTCCAACATCTGTGCGGCGATAACGGACCAATTTATGCGCATCAGTAGCCACAAAAGTAGTCGATTGCTCCGCCAATTGCACGAATACGCCTGACATGGCAGGGCGAAGTTCGTCATTGCTTACTGCAAAAATGGTTTTATTGATGGCTTCCAACAAGATCGGAGCAGAGATATTTACGGTAGAAATATTCTCTACGACAGGGATTTTTGGGAAGTCGTCTGCATTTTCACCACTAAGCTTGTATTTACCGTCTCCGGCAGAAATCTCGATAGCTAAAGTTTTGGTATCTACAGAGAATGCCACAGGCTGATCCGGAAGAGTTTTCAACGTCTCGATCAAGATTTTTGATGGCATAGCAACGCGTCCTTCTTCCTTAGCTTCAATCTGAAGGGTGGTCACCATACTGGTCTGCAAATCCGTAGCGGAGATGGTCAGGAGGTTGTCCTTGATTTCAAACAAGAAGTTTTCTAGGATTGGTAGCACCGTGCTGGAGCTGGAGGCGCCACTAATAGCTTGTAATTGTTTAAGTAATATAGATGTAGATACAATAAATCTCATTTCTTTTAGCTAATAGATTTTATTGCAATAATACAGAAAAGAATCTAATTTTTTGCAATTCAAATTCGAGTTCAGCTGCATAAACATTAAAAAGCACTGCATTAAAATTTGTACATTTGTAAGATTAGGTATGCAATTTAAAAATATCGTAGGCCATCAGGCGCTCAAACAACATCTTATTTCAACGGTAAGAGAAAATCGAGTAAGTCACGCTCAACTGTTTCTAGGTCCAGAAGGATCTGGTAGCTTAGCTTTGGCCCTTGCCTATGCCCAGTTTATCAATTGTGAACAGCCGCAAGCCGACGATAGCTGTGGGATATGCCCTTCATGCCTAAAGTACGAGAAATTGATTCACCCTGACTTACACTTTTCTTATCCTTTCTTTGCAAAAAAAGCGGATGAAACGGCAAGTACCTATATGGAAGATTGGCGTAAGGCCTTTCTGGAAAATCCATATCTGAGCTTGAGCCATTGGAGAAACCAATTGGAAGCGGAAAACAAACAGGCAAACATCAATATCGCCGAAGCGCATGATATCATCAAGAAATTAAGCCTGAAAGCTTTTGAAGCTGAATATAAGGTTTTGATCATGTGGCTGCCGGAATATCTCGATACACAGGGCAATGCTCTGTTGAAATTGATCGAAGAGCCTCCTGCGAAGACTTTGTTCTTGTTAGTTGCCGAAAATCAGGACAAGATCTTGAACACGATCATCTCCAGGACGCAATTGATGAAGGTCAATAAGCTTTCCCATGAGGAATTGATGCAGTTCCTGATCGAGCAGAAAAATATGGATCCTGTTCGTGCCAATGAGGTTGCATTTATCGCTGATGGAAACATGCAATCCGCACTGGACCAGCTGGAAGAGTCTTCTAACGAAAACTTTGACCTTTTGATCCGTTGGCTGAGATGTATCGTGACGGATGCGGGTTTGAACATTATTCAGATCTGTGAGGAAGAAATCAGCAAATTGGGTCGGGAGAACCAAAAACTGTTCTTATTGTACAGCATAAATGTGCTCAGACAGATCGTGCTTTTAAACCAAGGGCTAGATCAATTAGTCTTTCTTAAGAATGCAGAATTGGACTTCGTGAAAAAATTTAGTGAGATCAGCAGCTTGGAAAAGTTGCAGGTTGCTATAGAATTACTGGAAAAAACGCATTATTCTGTGGAAAGAAACGCAAATCCTAAAATATTATTTTTAGATTTATCTTTGCAGTTAGTTTTATTATTTAAATACAATACGTTCCCAGCGGGAACTCAATATATATAATTTTAGACATATGGGATGTGGCAGTTGCTCATCCGGGGGTGGTTGCGGAAGTAAATCACTAGGCACAGTACCAGCAGGTTGCAATAACAACGGTACGTGCATGACCAGCGGATGTAATAAATTGGATGTTTACGATTGGTTAGTCGATATGGACTTGCCATCTAACTATAAACCTTTTGATATTGTAGAAGTTCGTTTTAAAGGCTCAAGAAAGGAGTTTTTTGTAAATACGGACAATTTATACCTTGAAATGGGTGAAATGGTGGTTGTGGAACCTAATACTGGGGGATACGACATTGGCCACGTTTCTTTGACCGGTGAATTGGTAAGACTACAATTGAAAAAGAACAACGTTAAACCTGACGACGTTGTAAAAAAAGTATACCGAAAGGCAACAGAAAATGATGTTGCCAAGTATAATCTTGCAAAGGATCTTGAATGGGAAACCATGCACCGCGCCCGTAATTTGGCGCTGGAGCTGGGCTTGTCCATGAAGATTTCAGACGTAGATTATCAAGGTGATAAGACCAAGGCTACCTTCTACTATACAGCAGAAGGCCGTGTGGACTTCCGGGAGCTGATCAAGAGAATGGCGGAAGCTTTCCGCATTCGTATCGAGATGAGACAGATCGGAATGCGCCAGGAAGCCAGTCGTTTGGGAGGAATTGGTTCTTGTGGACGGGAGCTCTGTTGTTCAACATGGCTTACGGACTTCAAAACTGTTTCTACCTCTGCGGCTAGGTATCAGAACCTTTCCCTGAATACCTTGAAACTAGCGGGACAATGCGGTAAATTGAAATGTTGTCTGAACTATGAATTGGACAGCTATATGGATGCCTTAAAGGATATTCCAAACAATATCGATCGTATCGAAACGCATTCTGGTATGGCTTACTTGCAGAAAACAGATATCTTCAAGAAGACCATGTGGTTTTCATATCCACATGCAGAATCGTGGATTCCACTATCTGTGCAGCAGGTAAAAGAATTTGCTGAATTGAACGCACAAGGCAAGAAACCGCAAGAATTGATCGTCCCTGAAAAAGAGGAAATCATCAATGTGGCGATTCCAGACTATGAAAATGTCGTTGGACAAGATAGTTTGACCCGCCTTGACGAACGCAATAAAAAGAAAAAGAAACGCAAACCAAAACGTACTCCAGGTAAGCCTGAGAATGGACAGAAACAAAGTCCTGATCAAGGCAACCAAAAGCCAAAAGCTGAAAATAAGCCACAAAACAATGGCAACAAACAGCCTAAGCCAAAGGAAAACAATGGAAATTCGGAAGCTGGAGAAGGTCAGAAAACCAATAGGAGAAGGCCTCAGAACAAGAATAGACGTTTCAATAACAAAAACAAAGACAATAATTCTGAGGGTTAAGTACTAATCCTATGCATAGAACTGTATTCATAGCTATTGTTGCTCTTTTACTGACCTCCTGTCAGGAAGGGGCATTCTATGAAAGAAATTCCGTTATCCCAGGTCAACTCTGGGATAACGGTTTTAAACCTCAATTTGAGGTAGATGTACAGAATAAACAAGATAAGTACGATCTGTTTATCAACCTAAGGCATACCGCCTACTATCCATATTCCAATTTTTCATTTGGAATTAAACAAAAAGGTTTAGGAATCCAAGATAGCAGTGCCCACTATAATTTCAAGTTAGCGGAAGCTGATGGACGCTGGATTGGCCCTTCTGCCGGTAACTTGTACGAGCAGACCAAACTGTTGCAGGAGAATTTTACTTTTCCGGATACGGGAAAATATGTATTTTCAATCCAACAGAACATGCGTGACAATCCATTGAGGGGAATAAACGATGTTGGAATCAAGTTAATCAAGAAATAGATATGCAGCTTTTAAGGTGGTTGTTGCTTCCCTTTACCATCCTCTATACCTTAATAATTTGGGTAAGAAACAAGTTGTATGACCTAAATATCCTCTCGTCTAGGACCTTTGACATCAAAACTATTGTGATCGGTAATTTGGCGGTAGGTGGAGCAGGAAAAAGCCCATTAACCCAAAAACTTATTGCCCATTTCAAGGACAAATATCAGCTTGCGACCCTAAGCCGGGGCTATGGCAGGAAAACCAAAGGCTTTCGGTTGGTCCAAGTGGATGACCTCGTTGAAAATGTTGGCGATGAACCTTTGCAATTCAAAAAGAACTTTCCAGATATCAGCATATCTGTGGATGAAAATAGGGCAGAAGGCATTGAAATCCTAAATAAAGACCATGACCTGGTCCTGCTTGATGATGCATATCAGCACCGTAAGGTGAAGCCAACCTCTTCTATTTTAGTCTTTGAATACCATTCCATCCTAGAGCCTATTATATTATTGCCAACGGGCCAATATCGAGATACCTTTGATCAGACCAAAAGGGCAGATCTTATCCTCATTAGCAAATGCCCTGATTATATTCCATTTGAAAACAAATTAAAGATCCAGGAAAAGATCAGGAAACATAATAGCAAGGCAGGCATCTTTTATAGCCGTATAGGCTATAAGGAATGGATTCCTTTAAACAATACTGAATCAGACCATCCTATTTCAAGAAAGACTATCTTACTTATCACAGGGATTGCAAATCCCAAACCACTTGTACAGCACCTGAATAGTCAAGGAATAAAGATTGAGCATTTAAAGTTCGCAGACCATCATCAATTTGATGATTTCGATTATAAGGTAATCACAGGACGGTTCGAAAAATTAAATGAAAGCAAGGACGCTATCCTTTTGACGACCGAAAAGGATGCGCAGCGACTGGACCTGAATAAACTGAAAGATATCCCAACGTTTTATATACCAATTGATATTGTTATCGAAAAAGAAATTGAGTTTTTTCAAGAATTAGAAAGTTCGATAGAAAATAAATCATAAGGAACTTATCAATTATCGATAAATAAAAGCTACTTGACATCAAGTAGCTTTTTCTTTTTTGTCACATATTGTAATATTTTTTCAATTCAACTGAAATAATTAGAATTTAACTAGAATCATGCTCAAAACATACGTAGGGCCAATATTCTTTAAATTTAATCACCCTGAGTTTGTATTATTATCTTGTTAAGAAATGTTAAAAAGTAACAAACATGATACAATCATACAATAAAAGATACAATTCGACTGTTATTTATTGTACAGAAACGGAGTAAATAATAAAGTATTAAACAAAAAAATTAAAATCATGAAAAAGTTATTTTTAGCAGTATCCGCAGTATTATTTTCACTAACTCTAACATTTGCTCAGGAAGTAAATCCAGAAGAGAAAGCAAAAGCAACTGTAACCGAATGGACACAACAGTTGAACTTGACAGAAGATCAACAGGCACAAATCTATAATGTAGTACTAGAGCACAAAAAAGCTAAATTGGCTTTAAAGGCAGACACTTCAGCAGCAGCTGATGCAAAAGCTACTCAAATTGAGGCTTTGAATTCAGATCTAGACAAAAAAGTATCTGATTTGTTGACTGATGAACAAAAACCATTGTACGCTAAGATTGTAGAAGCTCGTGCAGCGAAAAAAGCTACTATGCCAGAGCCGAAACAAGTACAATAATCTAACTAATATTCATGTTTCATAAATAGAAAAGGGACTGCAGTAGCTGCAGTCCCTTTTCTGCTTTTTAAGTAGGTGAAAGTAATTGGTAGAAAGTATTTAGACTATTTGGATAGTATCAAAATAAAAAAGCTTGGGATGTTCTCCCAAGCTTTTCAATTTCTTTCTTTACAATGTGTTTTTTAAGAAGCTTTTAATTTCTTTTGGATGTCTTGCACATAAGTCTTGAATTTCTTATCGGTTTCGATAAGGTCTTCAACTGTTTGGCAAGCATAGATTACGGTAGAGTGGTCACGACCGCCAAAGAAATTACCGATAGATTTCAGCGAAGATTTGGTATGGTTCTTTGCCAAATACATTGAAATCTGTCTTGCTTGTACGATTTCGCGTTTACGGACTTTGGATTTAACCATTTCAACTGGTACCTCAAAGTATTCACATACTAGTTTTTGGATGTACTCCATTGAGATTTCCTTATGGGTGTTCTTCACAAAGTTCTTTAACATCGACTTTGCTAAGTTCAGATCAATCTCTCTTTTGTTCAGAGTAGATTGCGCCAATAAAGAAACCATTGCTCCTTCTAATTCTCGGACACTGTTGTCAATCTGATTCGCCACATACTCCACTACACTTTCTGGCAGCTCAATACCATCTGAGTACATCTTTTTCTTAAGGATGGCCATCCTGGTTTCTAGATCAGGAACCTGAATATCGGCTGATAATCCCCATTTAAAGCGGCTTAACAATCTTTCTTCGAGACCAGAAAGATCCTTAGGTGCTTTATCAGATGTTAAGATGATCTGTTTGCCTGTTTGGTGCAAGTGATTAAAAATGTGGAAGAATATATCCTGTGTTTTCTCTTTTCCAGCAAAATTATGCACATCATCCATGATGATGACATCCATTGCTTGGTAAAAATTCACGAAATCATTGATGGTGTTATTCTTCAAAGAGTCAACGAACTGCTGACAGAACTTTTCACATGACACGTAGATTACCAGTTTATCTGGTAAGTTTCTTTTGATTTCATTACCGATTGCTTGAGCGAGGTGAGTTTTACCTAAACCCACATCTCCATAGACCATCAAAGGGTTGAAAGAAGTTCCTCCTGGTTTATTTGCGACAGCATATCCAGCCGAACGAGCCAAACGGTTACATTCGCCTTCGATAAAATTGTCGAACGTATAATTTTGATTTAATTGAGGATCAACTTGTAATTTCTTTAACCCCGGAATTACAAAAGGATTTTTGATGTTCTTGTTCAATGCAACAGGAACAGGAATTGATTGCTTCTTTCCCTCGGCACCATTTCCATTCGACGGAATGTTGGTGGTGTAAGGTGGGTTAGCAGATGACTTCTCTACAACGATGTTGTATTCCAGTCGGCCTTGTTCACCCAAGAATTTTTTAACTGTTTTTCTGAGAATACCTACATAATGTTCTTCCAGCCACTCATAGAAGAACAGACTTGGTACTTGAATAGTTAAAACGTTTCCTTCTAGACGTACAGCTTTAACGGGCTCGAACCATGTTTTAAAACTTTGCGTTGGTATATTATCTTTTATTACTGCAAGACAACTTTCCCAAACACTTGTACACGTTTTTTCCATTCTGAATTTGTTAATAACTTGAAAACCAATAATTGACAAAATTTCTGTTCATAACTTTTGCCTACAACGAATATGACAAAAAAAAATGAGCTAAAAAATTAAATTGACAAAAAAAAGGTAAGTAACTAAAAAACAACATTTTAATTGTAATTTTTAGCGTATTTTGTCCAAAATATTAGTGCAAAATTATTTTATTAACACATATATTTTGATACCCTATTTATAGGAGTTTTTAAAGCAAAAATTAAGCAAGGAAAAATAAATGTGGAAAACTTTTAATAAAAAAGGAAGCCTGTGGGCTTCCTCTTGTAGACGCTTGATTGTCTTTGAAATACCTGCTCTAATAGAGCAATTATCCTACCAAAGTTTCGGTTTTTATGCCTTTTGTTAATTTCCTAACCTGAGCCTCAATTCCAGCAGCATCATACCCACATATATGCCATAACTCTGCTTGCTCACCGTGCTCCACAATACCATCTGGGATTCCCAAACGCACTACCTGAGCTTCGTAATGATGGTCTGCCATAAACTCTAGGATTGCAGATCCAATCCCGCCCGGCAAACAGCCGTCCTCTACGGTAATCACTTTGCTATACTTTTTAAATACTTCGTGTAACAAAGCTTCATCGAGTGGTTTTGCAAACCGCATATCATAATGTGCGGGATGGATACCATCTTCACGTAGTTTCAAGATTGCCTTACTGGCTTCATTACCAATATGGCCGAAAGATAATATAGCTATTTCTTCACCATCACAGATCTTTCTGCCTTTTCCGATCGGAATTTCCTTAAACGGAAGCTTCCAATCCGGCATCACGCCATTGCCACGAGGGTAGCGGATGGTAAAGGGGCCTTGATCCGGCAATTGAGCCGTGTACATCAGGTTCCGCAGTTCCTCTTCGTTCATTGGCGAAGCCAAGACCATATTAGGAACACAGCGCATGAACGCAATATCGTAAGCACCATGGTGCGTAGGGCCGTCAGCACCCACCAAACCGGCTCTATCCAAACAGAATACCACATTCAGCTTCTGCAAGGCTACATCGTGGATAACCTGATCGTATGCCCTTTGCATAAAAGATGAATAGATATTACAGAAAGGAACCAAACCTTGAGCGGCAAGGCCTGCACTGAATGTAACAGCATGCTGTTCCGCAATGCCCACATCAAATGCCCTATCCGGCATTGCCTTCATCATGATGTTCATAGAAGATCCACTCGGCATAGCCGGAGTAATCCCCATGATCTTATCGTTTGTTTCCGCCAATTCCACCAATGAATGACCAAATACATCTTGGTATTTCGGTGGTTGGGGTTTCTCAGAAATAGATTTCTTGATTTCTCCGGTGATCTTGTCAAAAAGACCGGGAGCATGCCATTTTGTTTGGTCCTTCTCTGCCAATGCATAGCCTTTACCCTTTACGGTAACAACATGCAACAACTTAGGACCATTGATATGCTTCAGATCCTCGATGGTTTTCACCAATTTATTGACGTCATGTCCATCAACAGGACCAAAATATCTAAAGTTTAGGGATTCAAATAGGTTAGAGTTCTTCAACAAGGTGCCTTTTATGCTCTGCTCGAGCTTTTTAGCCCAGCCATAAGCATTTGGACCCTTCTTGGAAATCTTCTCCAATACGGACACCAAATCATCCCTAAATCGATTGTAACTTTTTGAAGTGGTTATACTGGTCAGGTATTCTTTCATCGCCCCTACGTTCGGGTCAATGGACATACAGTTGTCGTTCAGAATAACCAATAGATTTGACTTTTCGATCCCAGCATGGTTCAATGCTTCAAAGGCCATACCGCCGGTCAAGGCACCATCACCGATTACAGCAACATGCTGCCTATCGGTTTCACCCTTATATGCAGAGGCAACTGCCATTCCCAAAGCAGCAGAAATGGAAGTGGAGGAGTGTCCTACACCAAAAGCATCATATTCACTTTCACCACGTTTAGGAAATCCAGAAAGCCCGCCTAAAATACGGTTCGTATGGAATTCTTCCCTTCTACCCGTCAGTATCTTGTGTCCATAAGCCTGATGACCGACATCAAAAATGACCTGGTCATAAGGAGTATTCAATGCATAATGCAACGCTACGGTAAGTTCCACTACACCTAAACTAGCTGCAAAATGTCCGCCGTTTACAGAAACGATATCGATGATAAACTGTCTCAGCTCTTTACAAACCTCTTCAAGTTCCGATTCCTTCAAATTTCGAAGATCAGATGGAAATTGAATTTTTTGTAATAGCGGTCCTGCTTCTACCTGCATAAATGAAAAAATTTCGAAATAAGATACAAAGTAACAATTTATTCTTTTAACTATGGAATATATATACAATTTAATCTGCTGCATTGTTTTGCTTTATTCGAATGAATTCCATCTTTTTATACAAGCAAATCCTTATTTTTGAGCATATTCTATGGACGCGACAAACTACGAGATTAAACTGGCACAGTTCGAAGGACCCTTTGACCTTTTGCTATTCTTTATTGAAAGGGATGAATTGAATATCCATGATATTCCTATCTCTAAGATCACAGATGATTTCTTGGCCTATATCCAACATATGCAGTCCCTGAACATAGAATTAGCCTCTGAATTTATCTTTGTTGCCTCGACCTTGATGCGTATCAAGGCTAAAATGCTGCTTCCACGTCCTGAACTGGATGAGAATGAAAACGAGATCGACCTGAAAAAGGAATTAGTCCAAAAGCTTGTCCTGTACAAGCAATTCAAGGAAATCTGCGAAGAGCTGAAAGACCTGGAGGACCGTAGGTCCAAATTTTATGAAAGGGGAAATACCGAAATCGACCTGAAGATAGCACGTGAAGCCAAGGCTCAGACCATAGATGAGGAGCTTTCCAGCTTTGACCTATATAAACTGATGTTGGTCTACGAAAGGGTGATGTTCAATTTTTCCCATCGCGTACAGGATGTCACGCATACCGTAGTGAAATACCCCTATAGCATAGAACAACAGAAAAAAGCGATCGCTGAATTAATTGAGATCAATAAATCAATGGATTTTTCAGCATTGGCAAAGAATTCTGAAAACAAGGTACAGTTTGTCTATAATTTCTTGGCCATCTTGGAGATGTTGCAACAAAAACTACTGGATATAGAAGTAGGCCTTGGATTCAATAATTTCTGGATAGAAAAGAAGGTCTCTTAGTTCTTATTGAGCCTTTCTGCCATAAATTTCTTCACTTCATCCCTATCCTTTAGGTTCTGCAGAGACTCCAGGAGAAAGGCATACTGCTTATCAGACTCCATGTCACGGATAGCCTTTAAGGCCTTCATCCCTGCCTGCATGGCATAAATGCTCTTATCAGCAAAGGAAGCAATCAAATCATCAATTTTATCCGGTTCCAAATAGCCGTCGACCAATCCCAGTTCTATAGCCTTATCGGTCTGGAAAGGGCTTGGGTCAAAACATAATTGCAAAATCTGCTTTTCAGACATGATCCTCTTCAAGCCAGCCATCACCTGGAAAGGAAAGATGCCCAGAGCAATTTCCGGCAACCTAAAATTCAGTTCTTTTTTCGCAAATACATAGGTACAGCCCAAGATATAGAGAAAACCTCCGGCGATGACATCGCCTTCAACGATAGCTATTGATGGCTTACTGAACTGATCAAAGATCTCGCCCAAGGAACGTTCCATATTAACGATAGCAGGATTAGGACTATCCAATTCCGGATTTTGATAGGTCTTGATGTCCATTCCGGCACAAAATACAGGGCCATTTGCCCTTAGAACCAATACATGGACCTGATCATTGGCTTCCGCTTCCTCCAGGGCATGGGCCACCTCATTGACTGTGGTAGGGGTAAAAGCATTGCGCTTAGCTTCCCTATCCAAGGTCAAGGTAAAAACATGTTCCTTTATTTCGGTTTGAATGAATTTATAATTCATGCTTGATCAAATTTTGAAATCCCTGCATCAGTCCAGACATTGTATCAAAGTTAGCTTTATTGAACCGATCCACTAACAATTCCGAAGGAATATTTCCAACCAGCTCATCTTTGGCAAATGGACAGCCTCCATAACCTAATACAGCTCCTTCAAAGCGTCTGCAACCCGCCGAATAAGCCGCGTCTACTTTCAATAGGGCACTCTCGATCGGCGAATGGAAATGCGCACTGAAAGGAATATCCGTAAATTCCTTTGTAATTTTATGGAACAGGTCCTTGATGCTATCTGGAGTAGCCTCAGAAGTGGTATCAGCAATAGAGAAGTTCCTTACACCAATGGCATTCAGGTTATATATCCATTCCGAAACCAGATCCATGTCCCAATGGTCACCATAAGGATTACCAAATGCCATGGATATATAGACGACCAACTCCTGCTTTTCATTTCTGCCCATGATACCCAAGATTTCCTTGACAGCTTCATAGGCCTGCGAAATACTGGCGTTGGTGTTCTTTTTCTGAAAGGTTTCCGAAATGGAGAAAGGATAACCTAAATAGTCAATTTTCTCCATTTCGGAACCTATTTCAGCACCTCTTTTATTCGCGATGATGGCCAAAAGCTTTACCTGATCATCCTTTTCTAGGCCTTCCAATACAGCTTGCGTATCACTCAATTGCGGAACCGCCTTTGGCGAAACGAAGCTCCCAAAGTCTATGCAATCAAAGACCTGGCTTTTTATCAACTGATTGATATAAGCAATTTTCTTTTCAGTTGGAATCTGATAAAGGATACCTTGAATGGCATCTCGAGGGCAATCCACTAGGGTTACCTGTTCTTTATTGTACATCTTTTTTTATCTCCCTTGCAATGACCATGCGTTGGATAGAGCTTGTTCCTTCACCAATAGTACATAATTTAGCGTCCCTAAAGTACTTTTCAGCAGGAAAATCCTTGGTAAATCCATAACCACCAAGAATCTGTACAGCATCGTTTGATACCTCAACAGCCGTTTCCGAAGCATATAATTTAGCCATGGCGCCTTCTTTGGTCACTTTTTGACCATGATCTTTCAAATCACCCGCTTGTCTGATCAATAGTTCAGAAGCTGTAATTTTCGTAGCCATATCCGCTAAATTAAAACCAACCGCTTGAAAATCAAAAATTTTAGTCTGGAATTGTTCCCTTTCATTGGCATATTTCAATGCACATTCATAGGCACCTCTCGCTATTCCCAAGGATAGGGCGGCAATTGATATCCTACCTCCATCCAATAATTTCAGGGCCTGCACAAAACCATCACCTATTTCACCGATCAATTGATCCTTATGGATGCGGCAATTATCGAAAAATAAAGAACCTGTTTCAGAGGCACGCATTCCCAATTTATCCATCTTCGCTCCAGCGGAAAAACCTTCCATTCCTTTTTCTACGATAAAAGCAGAAATTCCTTTTTTATCGCCTTTTTCACCCGTCCTAGCCATAACTACAGCTACATCACCAGAAATGGCATGGGTAATAAAGGTTTTATCTCCGTTTAAGATGAAATAATCTCCGTCTTGGACCGCTGTGGTATTCATGCCGCCAGCATCAGAACCAGAGCCTGGCTCTGTCAATCCCCAAGCGCCAATCCATTCTGCCTTAGCCAGTTTCGGAAGGTATTTTCTTTTCTGCTCCTCATTGGCAAAGCTTAGGATATGATTGGTACACAATGAATTATGGGCAGCAACCGATAAACCAATGGATCCACATACTTTTGAAATCTCATCTAAAATGGTAATATATTCTTGGTAGTTCAGTCCAGATCCACCATATTCTTCAGGAACCAAGATGCCCATGAAACCATGATCACCTAAATTTTTGAATAGTTCAACAGGGAAAATTTGAGCCTCATCCCACTTCATCACATGAGGTTTTATATAGGCATTTGCAAAATTACGGGCACTCTCTCTAACTAGTGTCAATTCTTCTTTAGAACCGAGGTTATACATAATATTATTTTAATTAAGTTTATATTTGGGTTACAAATGTTTCTTACAAATATTATAAAAAACAAATAAT
>NZ_JBSHLH010000007.1:49298-164489 GCF_053644255.1 Sphingobacterium sp. NPDC055431 | reverse complement strand
AAGCGAATTAGTATAGTGCAATAGTATGAGTACCAAAATAAAATTCTCTAAAGAAAAGACTTCCTTCTCTAGGGCGCTTAAAAATAAAATCAACGATTACTTCATCCAAAATAAATTAAAAAAAACCGGCAATCGAAAATTGACGATCAAAGCGATTGTGCTCCTTTCCAGTTTAGTAGTGATTTATATAACATTAATATTTATCCAGCCACATTGGTTGATAGGAATCATTCTTTGCATGTTATTGGGTGTAAATCTGGCCGCAATCGGATTTAACATCATGCATGATGCAGGACATAATACCTTTTCGGAAAACAAGCATATTAATTCCATACTATCTTACACCCTGAACCTTTTGGGAGGCAATATTTACCTTTGGAAGCTGAAGCACAACATTGCCCATCACACCTATACCAATATAGATGGCGAGGACCATGATATCGAGATCAAATTCATGCGCATCCATCACGACCAGCCCATAAGAAAGCACCATCGGTTTCAGCATCTCTATTTTATTCTGCTCTATTCGATTTCTTATCTTGCTTGGATCTTTTATCAGGATTATGAAAAGTTCCTTAGGCAAAGATTAAGCCTCCATTCTTCAAAAATTCTGATCCCCAGGAAGGAAAAGGTAATTTTTTGGATCAGCAAGTTACTCCACATAGTTGTTTTTATTATTGTACCGATCATCTTTGTGGGTTTTATACCTACCCTCGTAGGATTATTGGTTGCAAGTATGGTATGTGGGATATGTTTGGCTACGGTCTTCCAACTTGCCCATGTCGTGTCAATTACCGATTTCAAGACCATTGAAAACCACAGGGTGGAGGACGAGTGGATGGTGCACCAGCTCCAGTCGACTTCGAACTTTGCAACAGACAGTACATTCCTGACATGGTTGTTGGGCGGGCTTAATTTCCAGGTAGAGCATCACCTTTTCCCGAAAGTAAGCCATATCCATTATCCTGAGCTGAACAGGATCGTCAAAGCAACATGCAAGGAGTATGGGATCATATACAATGAATACCCAACATTTTGGGCGGCATTTAACTCGCATTTTAAGGTTATTAAATCAATGAGAAAATAAAATTAGGATTATAATTAATTTTTGTTACCTTTGATTATAATCAGGCTCTGCCTACGCTTTCTGAAACCGATCAGTTAATCTATCTTTTTTAGTTTCGCATTTTCAGCTGCTAATTTGTTACCATCTAAACGATGCAGAAACTATTTGAGATTGGACTTCTTCAACCTCCTTTAACAAACATCCTTTCCTTGTCAACAGAATGATTATTGAAACGTTAGGTTTCAAAAGGAACGGCCACTGGCCCAACAGATTTTTTAATTAATTTTTATTACAATGCAAGAAGGAAAAGTAAAGTTTTTCAACAACACCAAGGGTTTTGGATTTATTACACCAAATGATGGCGGACAGGACCTTTTCGTACACAGTACGGGCTTAAGGGAAAACATTAGAGAAAATGACGATGTTATTTTTGATGTTGAACGCGGACAGAAAGGAATGAACGCCACAAATGTTCGTGTAATTTAAAAGTACTCCATTTGTTAATAATTGTTTGGCTTTGACTTAGGTTAAGGCCATTTTTTTTAAAAGCTATCAAGCTGAATGTGTTAAGCAAGAATTAGGAAGTGATTCAATAATATTTCTGAAACTGCTCTCGGAAACATTCTAAAATCAATAATTTCCGTCATACAATAACCTTTTTGCAGTTTTAACCATATTTAGGATTTGTATTTATATATATGATAAATAATTTATAGGTAGTTTTGGCTTATATATGAAAAAGAAAGAACGACAACATAATAAAAAGGATATATCAATAAAATCTCAACTTAAGGAGCCAAATAAAAAATACCTCAACTACCTTCAGGTACAGGCAAATAAAATGTCAGAGCTCCTAGGTGAAAAACAGGGAGAACAGTTTATGAAAGATTCTTTAAAAGAATGGCCACGCCTTTTAGAAAGAGAATTGAAAACTTTTAAAAAGTCTAAGGGTTAGAAAACCAAATATTCAATTATAGATTTATTATTATTAAAGTCTTTGATCAAGAATTTTTTTGGATTTCGGTTAATAAATCTAAAAATCTGCGGTACAAAAAAAACCTGCGATTATCTGCAGGGGCCACTTTACAAAACGCTCCCTTTTCTGTATTAGGGATTTCACTCAAATGCAAGAAATGGTTTTGTAACTCTCCTATTCTCGGACTGGCACCTTGACGAGTTTTCAAATATAACATGCCGCCGGCAGGGCATCATATTTCATTTGGGTTTTCACTCGCAATGATTCATGAGGTCTTTTGTAGTTGTAATCCTGAATCCATTCTTCTGAAAGTATCTGTATCCGCAATGTATCTTCGAATAGGAGGCATCAAGGATACTTTCCCGAAAATACCTTGAAATATTCAATGTATGGATTTTGCATAGGCATGCATGGTTGGATATACTGTATCTTTATTTCTTTGCTGGCACACCATCTCGAAATTCTCTGCTGATTAACTCTGCGCCGTTATCAGTTCGGAAACGTGAAGGTTTCCCTGCGTAAATTGCAGCCCAGGCATCAAAGGAATAGATGCCCTGTTTTTCCATTGCTCTTGGTCTGAGGTATTTAAATAGTAAGTACAGTTCTGTCAAAGAATTACTGATATTATTGCCGAGGGCTTATTGTTTTCCTTACAACATAAAATCAATTTTACCATAATACTATTTAAGATAATACCGAAAAGTTCACCATTTTGATTAGATACTAATTTGCGATATTTGTAGATTAGTTTACGGTAACAGGAAATGTCTGGCTTTAAGATATGAGTAAAAGGAGAACAGAGTTAACCCGTCAGTATTTTGATTTTTTAGACGGGCACATCGATGACGTGATAAATGGTCGTGCTTCGGCTTTCTTAGAGCTGAACCAAATTGCCGGACAATTATTCGTATCCCATAAACACCTCACCGATACGGTACAAAAAGAAACAGGAAATCATCCCTGTCATTTTTATGACTTAAAAATTCTTGAACAAGCAAAACAAATGCTTTTGGAAACTGAGAAATCGGTTTCTGAAATAGCTGGTATGCTTACTTATGACCCATCCAATTTTTCCAAATTCTTTAAGAAATTTGTAGGTCAAACTCCTGGACAATTCCGAAAAAAAAATAAAAATATAAAAGTTCCGAAAAGTTCACCATGAAATAAATATTACCTCTTGATACCTTTACAACATCAATTGTAAAATATTTAAAATCCAATAACATGGCAAGAAACGATTTAAAAGGAAAAGTAGTTTTAATTGCAGGTGGTGCAAAAAACTTAGGCGGTTTATTGAGCCGTGACTTTGCAAACAAAGGTGCAAAAGTAGCTATCCATTACAATAGCGACGGTACAAAAGCAGGTGCCGAAAAAACTTTGGCAGATATTACAAACGCAGGTGGAGAAGCATTTATATATCAAGCAGATTTAACGGATGTAAAAAACATCACCAAGCTTTTTGATGCAACAATAGAAAAATTTGGAGGTGTTGATATTGCAATTAATACAGTAGGTAAAGTGCTTAAAAAACCATTTGTTGATACAACCGAAGAAGAGTACGACAGTATGAGCGACATCAATACAAAAGTGGCATATTTCTTCATTCAGGAAGCAGGAAAAAAACTGAACGAAAACGGTAAAATCAATACCATTGTAACTTCATTATTGGCGGCATTTACAGGTTATTATTCCACCTACGCAGGAGCGAAAGCCCCAGTAGAACATTTTACAAGGGCGGCTTCCAAAGAGTTTGGTATTCGTGGCATTTCTGTGACAGCCGTTGCGCCAGGCCCGATGGATACACCTTTTTTCTACGGACAGGAAAGTGATGATGCCGTGGCTTATCACAAACAGGCATCTGATTTAGGTGGCTTAACTGACATCAAAGATATTGCTCCACTTGTGGAATTTTTGGTAACCGATGGTTGGTGGATTACGGGGCAGACCATTTTTGCAAACGGTGGCTATACCACTAGATAATAGCAAGTTATTTTTATTTATGAAAAGGTAAACAACATGGTCGTTTGCCTTTTCTTTTAAACGTGGAAGACGATGATCGTAAAACTAATCAACTCACTTTTAATAATATTCGCTGTGTTTATGGGAATAAAGCACGGTTGGAATATGCTTATGGCGAAACCTGAAATGTTGGAGACGTTTAGTAAATGGTATTTCAGTAAAAATGCAGTAGTGATCAATGGAGCCTTAACATTATTGGCCTCTGTCCTGATACTGTTTCCAAAAACCTTCTTTTGGGGAAATTTCCTCATGGCAGCAGGCATATTGATGATTATCAGTTTGCAGTTATTGACCAAAGATCTAAAAGGTGTTGCCGTGGAAATCCCTTTTTTATTGCTCAATCTGGTCATCATCTATTTGCAACATCCTTTGAAAAACTCATAAATGAACACATCAAGCCATGACAAAATACAACACTTTCTTCCGTGGACACGGCAAAAGATTTATATAATAATTTACTAGCATTGTGCCCAAGCTTTGTTTTATATTAGAGGTTGGAATGAGTTAGCCATTCAGTGGGTTCCTGTGGCGTTGATTGGTATAGCAAAGGCTTTCATATCAAGATTTTAAAACACACAAACCTGTAGCTATCCTTGGGAAGCATGACAAACTTGGGGTGCCATTATTAACAGTAATATCAGGTTGGATAATGACAAATGACTTTATTCGCGGTGGGTATAATGAGATAGAACAGCACAAAGAAATTAATTACTGAACTTTGCGTGGCTCCCAGCTTTTCGTTTCCAACTCCGTGAAACCAAAAGCTGGGAAAGCGTAAAAACAAAAAGTTACAACCGTGAGTATCTGAAGTACCTATAAAGTTCCTGAGTGAGAAAGTAATATGAATGATGAATTAAGATTGTTTCTTTCTGAAAACAAAAGGCAATAAATTCTTTCTGCCAAAAACAAGGTAACGCAAATTTTAGCACAACAATCAGGGCAATTAAAAGAGCTGAACAAACAAGGTGTCATCACAGATTATAATTATGTGGCATTGGAAAATCAATTGAAGGATTTGTACGACCGGCAAGGCAAGGCCGAAAGTCTCAAAAACTTTCCTTACCTCCTGTTTTGTTAGACACAGTCGAAAGAGAATGAGGCTTAAAGCCTAACTGACTGATGCACGCAGACAGTATGTGCCGCGATGAAGTATACGCCATAGAGCTTTGGAAATATTTGGACCTTTCCACTTGGGCGACTTAAACGGCTTCCCGTTGCAGGCATAACAGGAATGAACCCTTTTGCACATCACATTCCCGAGGACGGTGCTGTCATCGTTTTTTCGCACCTCTATTGGCATTACCAAAGACCGAACAATCGGAGAAATTCATCCTATCGGGCAAAGTAATAATTGCGATTGTTGCGAAGCAGTAAAAGGAGCTTTGGGGAAATTGCATGATGGATAAATTATTAAAGAAACACTTAGTCATTAAATTTTCAGATGAATACCTTTGTGCAGATTTTCAGGCATTAAAAAGTAAGATTTTTAAAAGCGGAAAATCAAATATTTGAAGCTACCGAAGTAATTTCCTAAGCGACAGAAGTCTTCGATCAAGAATTTTTTTGGATTCGGTAATAAATCTCAAAATCTGCGATACAAAAAACCCTGCGATAATCTGCAGGGTCCACTTTACAAAACGCTCCCGTTTCTGTCTTAGGGATTTCACTCAAATGCAAGAAATGGTTTGAGTTTAGACTTACTTATAAAGTAAATAGTTAACATCGTGAATGAGACGATATCAACTTTGGTAAGGTATGCCTTTAATTACCCTCCTGTATAAACCTTCGGATATATTCCTAGATTATATACTTCTTCTTCGATTTTAATTAGCCATTGTTTGCCATCTACTGTATACATTGTCCACATTTCCCCTGTTATTTCGTTAATTTGGATGTCAGGTGAATAAAAGGGTTTTCCTTTGATAGTAACGGGAAAAGTTATTTTCTTCCGATTGGTCTCAATGCCTTCATCCAATAATCTTTTTGCGGTTTCTATTACGGTATCTATTGGAATCTTTTTCATATATGATAAACAATCAATTAAGATATTTGTGTTAAATTAAATTCTTATTTAATAAATCGAAACATTCTATTGTTCAAGTGTTCTATATATAAACATAAATATGAAAGAACATTCAAAGTTAGACGTTAGGGCATTTGTAAGTAGATATGCAGTTTGGATAGCCAAGACCAGAACTCAAGATGAAGCTGAGTTATATGCCCAGAAATTATTAAAGGAAAATCCTGAAATTCTAAAACTTGTATTAGAAGACATAAAATTGGTGGTTCAAGGAAAATAACACCCCATCCTTCTATAATAATCCATATTAATCCTCAATAGACGAGAATTGGAGATTAATATAAAAAGGTAATTCACACTACTCCAAAAAAAATTAACATAGGACATCACTAATCACGAATTGTACCCAGTTTAATTAAATTCATTTTTTAGGATTAAGTGGCAACCATATGCAAATTTTAAGCGCTAATATTGAATTCCTACCCAAGAACGAGTAAATAAAAACTCCTACCAAATTTAACAGGGTTAAGAATAAAAAAGCTATTAAAATTTAATATAAAGTTAATACTCTCATCATCCATATCAATCATTGTGCTAAAGAAAATAATTAACATCAAACTTTACTAGTTTATAGATAAACCAACAAATATGACAACCTTGGATTATATTGATTTTTTGTTTAAAATAGCCAACAAAAATGAAATTGACGTAATAACCGAGAATACCTGCCATGTTATTAGATTTAATAGGGCAAACCCCAGGTCACTTGCAGTTGAGGTTAATAGAGATTTCTTTTTTTTCAAATAATACTATTTATATATTGATGAAAATAAATATAAAATTAACATTCAAGTGTATAGGACTATAAGGGATAAAATAAGAAGGTTAGCTTATTGAATTCAAAATAGTCAATTATTTACCTTAATAACTTGCGATTCATTGATTTAACCATCTATACTTCACCTCGATAATAACTAAATAACTAAAATCAACCTTTCATGAAATATCGATATAATCATCCCCATGATCATGCTTGAAGAACTCAACATCTTCAAATTCATTTGCTAAGACCTTGATCATTTCGTTTATCTTGCCTTGATGGTATGCCAAAACATCCTCTCTTAGCATTAACCATTTTTTTGACGGTTAGTTGCTTTGTTATTGTCTGTTTCATTTCAGTTACAATTTCAAACCAATACAGTTTTTCTGAAAATATAACCTATTCAACATCATAATATATGGTATAAATGTAATGGTCCGAATCTGGATGGAGTGAATGGTTATCAATACAGTGATCGAGGTATTCAATGTAGATGTACCTGTGCTCATCCCTAAGATCCTCTTGGATATTACGGATTATTCGTCTAAGGTAGCCGGGATCTTCTCCTTTATCCATTAGTTCCTTGGACACTTTAAAGGTGGTTGTGATGGTTTGTTTCATTTCAATTACTACAACAATCCATAACCGGTTTTGTTATTTTAATCGATATTGAATGGAAACACCTAGTATCCTTACTGTTCACATTATTGACGGTTTTTATGTAGAGGTTTTATCGTCCTACTACTATAGGGTCGGGATATGTTGGGGAATATTTGCCGTCTCTAGCATCGCTTCACTGGTGATTAACTTTTTTGACCATTAGCAACCTATCTATAAAAGCAGCTTATTCAATTCCAATAGTTTCATTGGGGCATGAATAGAAATTGGCTGAATCAGGATATCGATATTTTATTAAATATTCATAATTGGTATTTGAAGAAAATTCATTGGAAAGATTAATTTCCAAACATTAAAGGATACTGAGGCACAGAGGAAACTTCCAGAATACTTAGCATCCATTGGTCAATTATATCAGCTTAAGCTCAAAGGCAGTTCTGACCAATACAGCAGTATTCTTTGCACCCAGTTTCAAAAGCAGGTTCTTTCGGTAACCTTTGATAGTTTCAGGGCTAAGGAAAATCCTCTCGGCAATTTCACTGTTGGTCAGCCCTTCAGCTATGAGCTTCAACATTTCCCGCTCCCGTTGGCTCAACCATAGGTGCGTTTCATTGGGCCGTTTCATCATTATATCTATTTCATGGCAAAGAAATGTTCCTCCATCACATACAGCCTCTATTCCGGCAAGCACTTCTTCAGTCATGGCGTTTTTGACCAGGTAACCAGAAGCCCCGTTATCCATCATCTGCCTGACAACACTGTATTCATTGTGGGTTGTCAATCCCAATACTCTAATTTGTGGGTAGATTTCCTTTATCTCTTTGCATAATTCCAATCCACTGATATCGGGCAGACCCACGTCCAGGAGCAATACCTCGGGTTTCCAGAATCCAATGGATGCCCTGCATTCGGAACCACTGTGTGCGACACCGACCACGTGGGCGATCCCTGAATCTTCTATAAGACTGCGCAGTCCTTCGGTCAGGATCTTATGGTCATCTACAATGGCTACACTAATCATTTCCTTCATTTTTTGATAGTTCAAGTTCTACATGTACTTCTGTCCCTTTTTCCGTGGAGTAAATGTTCAATTCTCCCTGAAAAGCATCTACCCGCTGTCGGATGTTCCTGAGTCCCATTCCTTCGGTGACCGTTTCCCGGTCGTATCCCTTGCCATCGTCCTGTACGGTGAAGGATAGCCGATCGGGCTCCTGCACCAGTTGGACATTTATCTTTGTTGCTTCGGCATGTTTCAACGCATTGTTGACCAGTTCATGGATACAGCGGTAGACCATAATCTCCAGTTTTTCCGCAAGCCGCACCTCATCCCCGAAATAATGAAAATCGGCAATGGGTATGGACGTGCAGAAATCTGTCAGGGAGACCTTAAGTCCGTAGCGCAGTAGGGATTCGGGCATCATGTGGTGCGCCACACGGCGGAGTTCCTGAATGGAATCGTCCAACATACCCAAAGCGATCTGGAAACGTGTTACGTCCACTTCCTCCAGTAAGGCGT
Source organism: Sphingobacterium sp. NPDC055431 (assembly GCF_053644255.1). Taxonomy (NCBI): domain Bacteria; kingdom Pseudomonadati; phylum Bacteroidota; class Sphingobacteriia; order Sphingobacteriales; family Sphingobacteriaceae; genus Sphingobacterium; species Sphingobacterium sp. NPDC055431. The sequence goes on along the minus strand of NZ_JBSHLH010000007.1, from coordinate 155,454 downwards.
TGCCCTTTACCTGCGGCAGGTTTAGCCTCACTGCGGAAAGCATACCGCCCAGGCCATCGTGCAGATCCTTGGCCAATCTTGTCCGTTCGGCGGCTTCACCATCGAGCGTTGCCTGCACAGCAACCAATTGTTTTTCCTGTTGTGTCCTCTTAGTTTCCTCCTCGGCAAGCTTGCGCCGACTTACAGCTAGACGGTAGCGTACAAATCCGAAGGCCAAAATAACCAAGAGAATGGCTGCTCCAGCAATTCCGAGCCAGATATAGAGCTGTTTCTGGCCCTCCAGCACTTCTATTTTGAGTTCTTTCTTTTCGGTCTGGTATTTCACTTCCATAGCAGATAGTGAGTTTTGATAGGTTTCATTGCTGTAATTGTCTAGAAGTTGGCGATAGTTCTTTAAATACTGCTCAGTAAGTTTTGGTCGTCCCAGATAGGCGTTTGCCTGGAGCAGATTGGCATAGGCATTCATCGCAACATTCGAGTCCGTGGAATCGGTTTCCAAACTCTCTAATGCGTATTCAGAAGTTCGGACATAATCATCCAGATAAAAATAGGTGTTAGACACATCGATCAACGCATGTGCAGTCAGGTTAGGAAACCCAAGGGCCCTAGTTTTTTGCAATGCAGCTTGTGCCATGGGGAGAGCCGTTCGAGGGTCACCGTAGTAGTAATATATTCTAGAGAGCATCTGCAGGGCCGAAGCTTCGTTGAAACTGTCATTTATTGTCTTACTGATCCGTAGTGCTTTTTCTGCATATTGAAGAACATCCTCCTTTGCCTTATTCTGATGTAGTAATATATCACTCAATGATATATATATATTAGCCAGTGATGCCTGGTTGTTTTCTTTTTTGGCGAGTTGCTCCGCCTGTTTGAAATATATAAGAGCAGGAGGATAGTTTTTTAATATCTGGTAGATACCGCCTATATTGGAGTATACGCTGCATAGACTTTTTGTGTCTTTTTTACCTTCCAGAATTTTGGCGGCATTTAGGTAGCTTTCCAGGGAATTGTCATACAAACCCTGCACCTGATATATGGCACCCTGAGTAACGGCGATGATAGCTTCAAATTTATTATCATGTAATTGCCGAGCGAGCGGCAGGGCTTTTCGAAGATAAATTTGGGCCGTATCATAAACGCCACCCCTATAGTAGCTGGCACTTATATTGGAGTACAGCTTGAGCATACTCCTTTTATCTTCACTTTTCTCCGCTAATGCTAAGCCTAATTTACCATAGTTTACGGATTTATGAAAATCCAGATCCCTATAACCTATTACTAGCGAATTGTAAGTATTAATCTGGTCCGCCACATCACGCTTTTTTATCTTGAGTTGCCGCTCCAGCGAATCCAGTTTTTGCCCCAAACCTGTAATCGGAACGAATGCCAAGACCAGGCATAGAGCCAACCAACTTATATGTTGTACTTCCCTAAGTATATATCTTCCCGTCATACGAATTTGATTATCAGGTTTCTCTCAACACAAAGATAGCCATATTCGGCCTGGATAAAAACACCCTTTTGGGGGTAACGCAGATAATAAAGATGCCCTAATTTTGACCTAACAAACGATAAATAGGAAGAACAATAGCCTGTATCCGTTTGGACAATTCTATAAACTTTAACATAAGAGATATGGTAGGAATTATGAAAACAATAATTAACAGGGTAGTCTGGACCTGTATGGCCAGCGTAATCTTCACTTGCTGTGATAAGGCGGACGGTGCCCAAGGGGAAACCAGGCCAGAGAAAGGCTATGTCACCGGTAAAGTTGTCGATGGAAAGGGCGAGCCCATTGCGGGCGTCAACATTCTCGTGGACAACATGGCATACCATGATTCGCAGACAAAAGGCGTTACCGACGAAAAAGGGATGTACAAAATAAAAATTTTCCAGGGCGCATGGAAGGTGTACGCCAATTTTAAAACAACTTACAACGGGAAAAACTACTCCATACAAGCATATCCAGACGAAAGTAGCGTTGTGGGAGAAGAATGGGTAGTGCGCAACTTCACCTGGAAACTGGAAGGGGTTGACCCGGACAACGATTCGTATCGCTATGGAGGAAGGATTACTGTGCATTCGGCGGATGATTTCTATGAGAGCGAAGGAGATATCGAGCTCATTTTTACGCCTGTCGGCCCGCTCATTGACGGCTCAGCAGGTAAAATACTCAAAATTACGGGCGGTGATCATTATTGGTCCGAATACGGTTACATATCCGATATTCCTGTAGGGCGCTATAATGTTACAGCCTCTTTGAAAAAAGTGGGAGGGAATGTACCTCTAAAAATTCAGGACTGGTATACCAAAGGCGCCTTTGTTTCAACCCTGAAGCTAGATTTCCAACCCGATATCTCGGATTTCCGTCCCACAATCAACGCTTCTATTGCCATTGGGTATTAAAAACATTAACTATTAAAAATATTCTAAGATGAAAACAACAATCAACAAAATAGTATGGCTATGTTTCATAGCGATCGTCTCGGTTTCCTGTTCGAAAAACGATGACTGTGACCCCGAGGATGAAGACAGTCCCTGTTATGCGGGACCAACTGCAGGTAGCGACCTGCTGTTGATAGAAGAAAGGACAAACGGAAAAACGGAGATGAGATTTGAATACAATGACAGAAACCAAGTTGTGGTGCGGCATGTTCACGGCGTGGAGGGAAACGTCACACATGAAAACTTCACCTATAATGGGGATAAGCTCATAAAAGTGGAACGAAGGTCGAATGGGGAGCTTGTCATGAGCGAGGAATTCACTTACGGTGCTGGTAACAGGCCCACGAAGGGAATTTATAAAGACAATAAAGGGAGGGTCCTGGCCAATATCACTTATGCTTATTCAGGAAATAAGGTTACTGAAAGGTCCTTCAATAGGGAAGGCCAACAGGTTGGGATCAATTCCTATACCTTCGATACTATCGGAAAGAATATCATTAAACAGGTGACCGGCATCCAGGACATCAGCTTAGTTACCATTGAATATGGAGATTATGACAACAAACCGTGTCGCTATACGAATTACCCTTGGGCATGGAAGGTGGGTTCGGCGAACAATGCCCGTTCGCAATCTTTGTTCTCACAGGTGGGCGGAGGTGCAGTCGCCTCAAGGAATGACCGGTGGGAGTACACCTATAATGCTGCCGGTTATCCCCTTACAGCGAAAGTGTTAGATAAGGCATCGGGAAAACTGGTGGAAACCCGGACATTTACCTATAAAAAAGCAAATTAATAAAGAAGGTTATTTACAATACAAAAGAAAATGAAAAGAGCTATTTTTATTCTCATGGCACTTATCGCCACAGGAACTTATGCCCAGCAATTTCAAAAGGGAATTATGGCAGTGAATGCCGAAATTGGTCTGGGAACCGCTCTGGGCGGTCCTGGGAAAGCCCGTCCAGCCATCAGTGCTTCTGTAGATCGCGGGATATGGGATATTGGTTGTCCGGGAATAATTAGCCTTGGCGGCTACGTTGGGAATACAGGCTATAAATAAATGAGGTTGAGGGCCCCATCAAGGCCAGGAAGGGCTCGACCGAGACGGCCTCAGTGGTCGTTCAGAAACAGGACTATTATCCTTTCGGCAAGACCAAGGCCATTGTAACCGGGTGAATAAACAGCTATCTTTGCAATGGCAAGGAGAGACAATCAGAGTTGGGGGGACCAAATGGACTACAGAGCGAGGTTCTATGATGCCGAAATCGGCAGATGGAACGTGATTGATCCAATGTCTGAAATGTTTTTTTCTCATAGTCCTTTTTCATATAATTTTAATAATCCTGTATATTTTGAGGATTTTGATGGAATGGCACCAAAGCAAGGAAGAAATACTGATCCAATAAAACTTTATGGCAAGAAGGTGAATATGGACAATGCTCCCGCAGTATCTAGAGTTAATGGTGCAGGACATGCGCGTAATGGTCCTTGGTTCTGGTGACAGATGTTGAATCAAAATCCAGAAATGTTCAGTTCTGAAAATATTGCTGAAATCAGAGCAAAAAGATCTTCAAAGATAGATAATCAATGGATTAAGTACAACTCGGCTCATGCTGAATAATAGCATGGCAAATTAATACACTATCACATTGATCAGAGTAATATGGCTACTGGTATTCCTGAGAAAACTTACCAGAAATACTTTAAAGATTTACATGCGAATAGAGGAGGACGTTTAAAAGGAGGGTTGGGTAAGACTAGCAATGTTCTTGGTACGTTTGGTCTCGAATTCGATTTATTTAGTAGTGATCCGCATGCGTTGGGAATTCAATTTTCTGCAGGGAGTGAGTTGAATACATTATATTATGTCAGCGATTCTAAACTGTACTTTGTAGTGAACGCTCGGTCAAATATAAAAGATGGAAAAGGGAAAGTAATCGGTACAAAGATGACCTACACTACATTTGAAGGTTATTTTTATAATAAAACGACTCGTAAATATGAAGGGGTGAATAAGTTGGATACTTATGAAGCTGTTAGATATGAAGGAGAGGCGGCGAGACATTATTTACAGGAACTGGTGCTTTAAATGAAAAGATATATTATAATAGCATGATAGCAAGTGAATTTGTTGAAGGTCTGAAAGGTATCAATGTAAGATCTGACTTTTTGAAAAAACAAGGTGTTTCAGAGCAATTTATAGAGGATAGAAAAAGATCTTATTTTGATGCTTATAAAAGGGGGGGGAATATTTCTCAATACCCGTTAGTAGAGTTGGTAGAAAATTATGACTGTTCTAATCTTGAAATTGGCATGATTACATTTGATGAACGAATTGAAGAGAAAGGAAGATTTTTATTTTTTGGTAGATTTGAAGTTGACGATCTAGCCGTAGACATTACTACTGGCGGTGTGGTCATGCTAGAGTGTGGCCTGGATCATATTCTTTATGATTGTGCTCAGAATGATTCGAGTTTCTTGGAAGCGATTCTAAATACAGCTATTTTTCTTGAAAGAAGATGCTTTGAAGAAGGTCTTTACGAGAATGAAGAGGTAAATATACAGATGGCTGAAGAGTTTGGCGATATTGCTGGTGGCGAGAAGTATTATGATTTCTATAAGATGATGTTGGGTGTTTGATGTTCCCTTAATAATTTCTAGCTAAGCCTCCTTAACACCGATAGTAAAAGAAGGAACCCCCACAGTATCGATAACTCATGAGAGTTTTTCGGAAGGTAGTTCCTACTTAGACTTTCAGCATTTCGAAAAGACTCAATTACACCAGGTTTGGTAACGCCAAATCTTGAAGTGCATTCGGCATTAATCTACGGTCAAGAAAACGGAATGGAAAGTTGTCAATTCAAATAACCCTAAGCAGCATATCATTACTGCAATAGCTGTACTGATATTCGTTAATTTTAGGAGCTATTGCTCCTTTTTATAGAGTTCTGCAAAGCTGTCATCATAAAGTTTGTAATTAAACTCCTCCTACGGGAATAATAGGTTCCATTTCTCATTTATTTGGCCGATCATTCCCTTAAACCGAGCGTCTTTATTGGATTCAAATTTAATATTGATCGTGCTTACATTTCCCATGTGGCTTCTCAATTCCATTGGTTGGATGGCGTCATAGAAATTGGTGATATGGAAGTCCTTAATTACACCCATTATTGGGAAACACTTTTTCTTTGGCCTATGATCTTACCGATAGCTTCATTGGGGAAGTTGAATTCAAACATCGCAACCGCACATTCATTGATGACAGATGAACTTACTGTGTCGGAAGATGGTAGATTGTGACCGAAGATCAACTCTAAGCCATAGAGCTCCAGCTATGCAGTGTCTACAGACTTAAAGTATATCCGTTTCATTTTAGGATTCATCGAACCCTGAGGTTACATGCTTGAGTACCGAAGAACTTACCCGGTCCTCCATGGGTCTTTGACCTAGGCTGACATTTTTAATACTTGGGGTATTCCTCAGCTCTTCGATCAACGTTTTCCTTTTCGATCTGTAATGTTCAAAATCTCATAATTTATAGGGATGCCCATCGTGATCACTGCCTCCTTGTCAAATCCCAGTTCCTTATGGATTGTAAAGGCCCTCTGCTTGCCGATTATCAGTGCCGAAAAAATGAATACCTGCGCTACGGCAAATTGAAAGACGATCAGAGCCTTCCTAAGGTTAATCCTGCCCCTTGTAAGATTTAACTGTCCCTTGTTCCTAAAGATGCTCGCCGCATTTACCTTCGTAACGATCCAGGAAGGATAATCCCTCGCCATTAACATGGTAGAAATAAGAATGGATCCAAAAAAAAGGAGGAAATTGCTCGAATTAAAGAACTCAACTTTTGCCTGCTCGAAGAAGTCACCTAAGGTCCTTAATAATTAAAAAAGATGCAAGGATGGTTGTTTCAAGCATCATCTGAGAGATCAGATGACCGGCACTGCTTCCCAGGGCCTTACGGGCCTATCTCCTTATTTCTTTGCATCAGTTGCGCGGTGGTGAGGTTGATGTAATTCATACATGTGAGGACAATAGGAAAATGGCCGATCCAAAAAGTCCATATATAACTTTCTTGCGGATCCTGTCGATCCCCGTATCTTTGACATCTGTCGCAAAATGCGATTCCAAAAGAGGTAATTTCTCTATCTGACAGTTATAAACCTTTTTCTTTGGCACAAGTAACAAACTGAAAATACCAATTGACAGGTTCTATACGGTGTCGTTCAGTGGTTTAGTATTTTCTTCATAAAGCATAAACATAAAATTTTGCGAATATTTCTATGAGTTTGTCCATGAATGATTTCAACTGAAAGGAGAATAAATTATTAGGACTTACCCGAAGTTACAAAGCCATGCCGGAATTATTATTGAAATGTACGATCCTACCGTTTTGAAACATATAAATTGTGATTTCTCAAGTTTCTTCAATGATGGTGCATCATCTTATTCCTAAGAAGTAAACAAGGAATTAATATTTCAATAAGTAAGAGAACTTCAAGGTTCTTAAGTACTGAATTACAGTTCCTATTCCGATAAGATCAGGTCAGAAAAGTTTGTGACGAACAGAATTATTACTTCTATTAAAATATCCTATTTCTAAATATTCTACATAGATTCCTTAAATTTAAGTTCTCTACCTAAAGAATTGATTATGAATTCCTCAGAAATAATATCCAAATTGAAAGAACTTCAAGCAAGGGGAGAACACATGGTCTCCATATCGGAATTGTTGGACTTTATTCAGCGGCGAAATGAAGAGCTGCTGTATGGAGTAGACCTTTTTAATGAACGGTTTTCCTTAGACCCACAATTAGTAACCCTTTTAAATGACCATGGAATAAATACGGTAGGTGATTTATGCAGTAAATCCATAACCGATCTATTGAGAATAAAATCTTTTGGTAAAAGGAGGGGCTACCAAATCTATGATTTTCTGAGGCAGTTTAATCTAAAATTGGCTCCCTGAAAAAATCTTCATTATGGAAAAGAAATTAACTTGCTTATGCTCAAAAAAGGTCACGAATCAGACGATGATAATCAACAATTAAATCCTTCTAGAAGCTCATCTCAAATCCCGGTTTCCTATATCGCATTAAAATGGACTTTCTTCGGTCAATATTGACCATATCTTTATATCCAATTATTTCTTAACCAATAAATAAGCTAGGGATGGTGTATCGGAGATGCGCCTCATTTCATGGAATGCCAAATCTTCGATATCCTTCTTTATCTGATTGAAGTTTATGATTACCTGCTCCGCGGTGAGCTGGCGAACGATTGGAATCTTTTTATAATCTTTAATCTCCCTTTCCAATAAATAATGATCATTGATTATGGAACAATGAAATGCTTTGAGCATTATCTTGCTTTTTGGATTGTCGGCAACCATACCCACAAATTCACCGGAACTCAGCGAAGAAATCCTGGATGCAGGTATGGCGAACTCGAGCTGCTTGGAACGACTGATGGAGGTGTCGGCACTGTTCAGCGAATAGCTTTCCCTGTCCTGCAATATCTTTCCGAAACGCTCGGAAAGCTGTTTTGCCGTATCTCCATTTACCTGCCCGGACAACACGTTTCCAGATATGTTCATGATCACGTCGGACTGCTCACGGCCATAATCTTTGCGCAGTTGACTTAGATCTTGAACGGCGATGCTGGTGGAGACTAAATTGTCGCGGGCCGTTGCGATCAGACTATCGATATTATTGAGGTATATTGTTGGAAACTCATCAAAGATCAAGCTTGACTTCATCTTTCCTTTCTGATTGACCAATTTGACCAATCGGTTGATGTACAGGGAAAGCACGGCTCCATAGATCTGAATTTTCTGGGGATTGTTGCCCATGGTCAATATCTTGGGCTCCTGCGGGTTATTGATGTCCAAGGTAAAGTCATTTCCCGAAAGGATGTAATATAATTGGGGCGAGGAGAGCCTTGCCAAAGCAATCTTGGCCGATGCAATCTGTCCTTCGAGTTGATCCATGGCATCATTGAGGTAAGCGTTGATGAAGGGATTGACGAGTACCTCGATTTCCCTATCGGCGCGCAGAAGAGAAAATAAGGTGTCGTAATCCAGCTGCAACAGTTCAATGGCATGGGGAAGCGTACAAAATTCCCCCTGTCGATAACGCCGTAAATACCAAATGATGGCCGTCAGGAAATTGATGGGAGACTCCACAAAAAAATCTCCCTGGCGCTTTATCCATTCCCGGTTCAGTCCCAAAAGAATTGTCCGAGCACTTTCCGCTGCGTCAGTAATGTCGATCATGGAGCTAGGATCAAGGGGATTGCAACGACTCGACCGGCTCAGGTCATCGAAATTGATGCTGTAAAATTTTAAGGGACTAGCGTTAGTTCTGCAATACTTCAAATAATGATTATAGGCAATGGTCGTCAAATCATCGAACTTGAAATCATAGATGAACATCGAAAATCCTTTTTGAATATGCTGGCTTATAATGTGCCGAATGATGAAATAGGATTTACCTGAACCTGGACTTCCCAGAACCAATATTCCTCGGAATGGATTAATGATGTTGACCCAACTTTTGCGCACCTTATTCTTTAGCAGGTAGGTCGCCGGCAGGTTAATGGAATATTCATTTTCCAGGAGTTCTTCATGCTGTGGAAAGGTTTCATTTTCCCTGTTAAAAATGTCGGATTGGACTATTTTAGCGGAAATTACCCTAGTCATCCAAGTACCGCCCATTAGAAAGGTCAAAAAGCCGCAACTTGCCAGCAACATATATCCATATAACCGTAGCTCATAAGCAAGCGGTATTTGGAAAGCTACATCGCTAAAGAAATATAATAATAACCCGATTAATATATAGGCAATGGGTTTTTGATAAGTGATTCTATCCTCTTTTTTTCCTTTTGCACCCATCAAGGAAATCAATAAAAATCCCAGTGCCAGCATCTTCGAGGTCAGCATGCTGTTGAATAGACCGGTCCTGTGCAGCATCAGCATGATGCGATCGGTGAACGCATGTTCCCAACCTATCTCCCTAAACCAATTGTATCCTTTCGCATAGAAGTGAATCAGGAGCGATGCGATTGCTATCCAACGTGTGAGGTCGACTATCTTTCGAAGTGCCTGTTCATTTTCTCCGGTCTGTAGTGCCATGCTCGGTCATTTAATTTATCTATTGCTCATCTATTAATCAACTATAAAATCTTCCTTTCCCAACCCATCAATACTGGATTTTTCTCTTCTTCTTTTTCTTACGTTTCTTAAAGGCATGGGGAATATAATCTGCTGAATTTGGCGCATTGAAAAGTGTTTCCAAAGGGTTTTTAGCTATCGAAAGAATATTCATAGAAATACCGGTCGAACCATTAACCTTATTTGGTTCGGATCTAGCTGGGACAATATTCAACCTAACGAAAGGACGGTCCTGAATCTTTATGGAATTCTCTTCAAGAACTGGATCAGCCAAACGTGCTAATATAGCCTTGGCGCTGTATTGCTTGCCAAGCTCGCTTCCATTGAATACGCACTTGTTCTTGTGATCTACATAGGTAATGCCATACACAACCCCACTGGCACTTTCTCGGATCACCACATCAATGGCCTGTCGAAGAAGCCTTCCCTTAAATTCCTCGATATCCTTAATTTGACCTTGAATAGCCTTATCGATGGAGTATATTGTCCGTATCTTGTGCTGATTTCGAAATGGTTGCTTTTGCTCAAAGCGACCCTGTAAATTCTTTAATGTGGGTCTGCTGTATAAATCACTAGCCTTGATGGGGACGCCAACCTTATTACCATGCTCATCCATTAGACCATACAGCAAACCCTTGTTGGTATAGATCCTAGAACGTTCGCTTCCTCGGTCTGCTAGCACATTGAACTGGCGAAGAATTGCATTCAACTGATGGAGATTACTAAAGCTGTAGGAATTCAGTACCTCCTCCAATACATGCTGAATGGCTGCTCGGGTCTCACTCCGTCCATAATGTACCTTGGCGAGATCAATACCTTTGGGAATATGCGACAACTTCAGCGTACTTTGACCTGCTTTGACCAAATTGAATTCCCGCTCAATCAAAGACCTGATCTTTTCGGACTGGTTGCGGCCCATGTTGTGCATGTCGATGCGACTTCCATCGGAGCGTACCTTGATACTTACTAAATGAATATGAGGATGTGCAGCATCAAAGTGCCGGTAAATGAGAAAAGGCTGATCCGAAAAACCGATCCCTTCCATATAACGTTTGGCGATCTCGATCAGCCTATCATCAGATAGATCCTTTTCGGTCGGATCAAAGTTCAAGGAAATGTGAACGCTATTGCGCATAACCTTGCTGTTCAAGGCTGCTTGCTGCAAGAGCCTATTCAACCGCATGGAAGAACTCATCTGATGCGCGTCCATCGGATAATTTATAGCGGAAAGGCACCTTGCCACTCCAAGCTCAATTTTGTTCTCATTGTACAAAAATATCCGGCGGATGGAACTTCCAGTCTTGATCACTGCAACCATGTTTCCCCCATCTTTTGAATGAGCAGTTTAATCTCCGCTAGCTTATTGGAAAGTAACCTAGCCTGGAGCTGATGATTCAGGAGCCAAGATTTCAGATCTGATTGAGGAGAGAAGGTATGCAGCTTCTTTACCGACTGATTGAGATTGATTCCAATGGCATTGAGTTCATTACGAAGCTGAATGAGCAAGATCATGCTCTCGTCCAAGGACTTATTGCGATAGGACCTGATAATTGGCTTTCCTAACAAAACCGAACGAGCATATTCACTCAGCTTTCTACAGGTTGAACCTCGCCACAGCTGCCCCAATTTATGGAATTCAGAAACTGTTAATCGAATACCTACGATTCTGGTTCTGTTTTGACTATTACCCTCCATCAAATTCTTTTCTTCACTATTCCATCAAAACACCTTAATCCACAAAACCACGAGTTCCGAGTCAGGTTTACCATTTCGATTGTTGAACAACCGGACATCTTGCCGATTGCAAAAGAATCAGCAATCATTTTAAATAAACTTATAACAAATAATAACAAATATTATTACCTCATTAAAAATTGAAGATGATTTAAGGAAAAATAATTTGACTTTTTGTTGTGAAAATAGGGTGTTAATAGAATCATTGGAGTATCGTTAATAAGCTTATAATTTATTTGATGTTAAGTTATATTTCATAGGGAAGTCGATTTTGCTCGTTATCTACTGACGGTGAAAGTATTATTTGTGATGGATTCCGTGTTGCCTTAAATCACTCACTATACTTTTTTTACCTTAACGCTGCACAACTTATTTTAGCAGTGATACTCATTTCTTAGAAATTATTCAAGGGAAATAGTAAGAAACCTCCCAATATTATCTCTTAAATTCTCGCTTGCCTACCGAAAGTCTCGAACCATTGAAAATTGAGAGATTAACTTCTTTAATAATCTTGTCCTCATTATGAAATGATAATCTTTGTTGAGTTTTCTTGATATTTGTCCTTCCTCTCTCATCTTTTGTAAGGGACTTGAAAGTCTTGTTGAAATCGAAATCTATCAATCCTTTGATATGTAAGTTTTCTTCGTGACAACATTAAGGAGTCTGAAAAAGAGATTAAAGTCAACAAACTCAATATGTATAGGTGATGAGGGGCTAAGTATGCAGTAGAATCTAATATGCTTCTTCCCTTATCTCTATTTTCGCCGAGGTTAATTAACTCTGTATTGATATCTTTAAACCTATCCTCTAAAAGATCAAATAGATAAGTAGAGTATTATCCTGAGTGTAGGTTTGGACTTTATTTTAAGCAGGAAATTGAATCTGGCCCAAATATGTTGTAAAATTGTTATTTTTATCTAAAATCGAAATAAAGGAAGAAACAAAATCTAGGAATAACAAGAGAGTCAGTAAGTTGCCTTATTGAATATAGGAAGGAACAGAACTTAGAGTTTTACTAAAATGGAGAGTAAGAACATTGCTTTTTTTGAGCATGGTCAGCTAAGCAAAGTAAAGGAATATCGATTCGATCCAGATCGGATGCTTAAAGATTATGTCAAAGAATTCCTGATTGTGGAGACTTCAGATTTGGTTAGTTTAGAAACCCTGCCAAGTACATCTGTATCTCTAAATTATATCATTAGTGGTTCGATAGAAATGAAACAAAAAGGTGATGCAACGATCAAATTGCCAAAGGCTTTTGCTTTTGGTGTAGCTAGAACTTCCTTACATTTTGGTTTCTCTGAAGGTACGACTTTAATTGCCATTATCTTTAATCCAGGGATGGCTTCTTCCTTAATTAGCTGCCCAATAAATGATTTTTTTGAGAAGTTTATTGCTTATAGTAATTTTTTAAATCCAAACCAATTAACCCAAATTGAGCAAATATTTGCTGAACAGAGTAAATATCCTGATCTGATAAAAAGGATTGAAAAGTTCCTGCTCGTTGAAATCCTATGTACGCAAAAAGAAGATATCATTAAAGAAGCCGTACATGAAATCATTCATAGTCAGGGGGCTACTTCCATCAAAAAAATAGTAGATGAATTAGCCGTAAGCCGGGATTCTTTTGAAAAAAAATTCAGGAAACAAGTAGGAACTTCTCCGAAAAAATTTTCAAACATTGTGAGGTTCAGGAACCTATTTGAAAATGGACATAAATATGCCACTCTTACTGAAATGGGACTAAATGCTGGTTACTATGATCAATCTCACTTTATTAAAGATTTTAAAGTAATTACAGGCAAAAATCCATCCAAATTCCTGTAACCTAACATATCCATCGATTCTTGAGGAATAAACCATTGATATTTTGGACATGATAATCCAAAAAAAAATTTATATTATGATTATTAACGTACGTTAATATTTCTGTAGTACTGGTGTATTTTGCCAAGACAAAATTTAACTCTCTTGTTAAAAAAATGATATTTTACAATTTCTAGTTTTTGAAATTCCATTTCTTTGTTTACCTATTTTTCATGGTGCGATGTATCTTTAGGAGAAAACTAAATCAGATGCTCGGATAATTGCCTACTGATTTATGATTAAGCGCTAGCACCTTTAAATTAAAAAAAACTATAATGTATTTTATTATGAAAAAAATAACCAAGATCATAATCGGATTTTATGCAGGAACGGTAACAGTGGCTTTTCTTATGCTTTTATATTCTTTTAAATCATTAAATGAAAATTTTGATGAAATTACTGTTAAACGGATTAATATAGTTGATGACAAAGGCATAAACAGAATGATCATTTCCAATCAAGAGCGGATGGAACCACCCATTTTGTTCGGTAAAAAATATAAGCGAGCTCTAAATCCTGCAGGGATTATATTTTATAATGAAAAAGGTGATGAATGTGGAGGGATTGCAATATCTAAAAATCCTGAAACAAATACCTACGCTCTGGCATTTGATTATGACAATGCGGATGCTATAGGTTTCTTGACCCAGCAAAATAATAATACCAATACTTTTAAATCAGGGATTGTAATTAATGATAAGGACTTGTCTGGCAAAATTGGGGGTAATACAAATCGTATCAACTTGATGACTGAAAATGGTAATTCTAGCTTGATTATTAATGGTCCAGATGAAAAACCTAGAATTATATTATCTGTTGACACCTTGGGGAATCCCATGATAAAAATGATGAACAATGATGGAGAAATAGTTAAGGAGATTGGTTCCTTAAGTGATAAATAACAGTAATCAAATTATTTGAGGAATCTCCTATTAGGCAAAATTTTTCATTCCACGTCATTAAGAATGTTCAGGAAGCACATCCTTGAGAAGGTTTATTGGAACATGGAGTACCCAAGGGATAATATTAACATCCAATTCCATTCTGGCAGGCTTTGACAGATACGAAATTATCTTGGACATAAAGTTTATTTTACATAAAGCTGATGTAAATTGGGAAAGGAGAGTGGTGAAACATTTGAAACTATGGATGTAACTCATGCTGTTGATAATTGTAGAATTGAATATTTTATCTCAAAGGTGAAAGAGTGGGGATGGCAAGTTCAATTTTAAATGATAAGTATTTTATTGAATGTCACACTTCGATATTCGAAAGGAGTTTTATTAATAACGATGAAGGATTTGTTGGAAAAGGATATATGCAAATCAATTTCATTTGTTAAAATAACAAAAAAACTTGTCAGTTTTTTAGCCCAATAGGCGAACCCTTCAGAATTTTTTAGCTAATGAAAATGAAGGATTTCCTTACAGAATGATAGGAAATATTAAATACTGAAATATATTAATTAACAGGCGTATGAAAACTAGGTTCGAAGCGGGTATTAACATTGCGATAAAAATACCCAAAAGTAAATATGAGAGTACGATTGCTTTTTATAGAGATATTCTTAAACTAGCTGTAGAAGAGAAACCGATTAGTAATCCAACAGTCTCTAGAACACATGAGGTATTATTTGGTGGAAATGTTATCTGGTTGGACTGTGTCGATAATTATACACATACTGAAACCTGGTTACAGCTTACAGTCCCTAATATCGAGGAGGCAACAAGCTATTTAGAATCACTGGGTGTACAAACTTGTGACGAAATTGAGGAACTTCCCAAAAATATGCATTGGATCCAAGATCCTGCAGGAACAGTATTCAACTTGCAGGAAAGATGATGTTGTTTCTTCTTTTTTAAGTTGGAAAAGAATGACTAAAATTTTATTATACAGTCATATATCCAATTTAAGCCTGCCTATAAAATAAAGTCTTCTTGTTAATTTAGGTAAAGAAATGAAATTTAGGATTGTGTGGAGACAATAATTCAATAGTATATATTTTCCTGATTGTGAACTATATGAACATTATAAAATTTATCAATCGTTGCTTCAAATCTTCCTATTTTGGAAAAAAAATGGATTGGGTTGAAATGACGCCTTTGCCAACGACAAGGTCCATATTGAAATGTAAGAAATGGGCAGATATATTTATCTAACATAGAACACATTGAACTGGACAATGCAGATTGCTAAAACAATTGTTTTCTGTTAGGAATGAAAAGATTCATTGGTCAAGATCTATTAATCAATTAATTTAGAGGATGAACATTCGAAAAGAAGAAAGTAAGGATTATAAGGAAGTTTTCAAGCTAATTGAAAATGCTTTCAAAGGTGAAAAATTCACTGATCACAAGGAACAATTTTTAGTTGAAAGGTTAAGAAAATCCGAATCATTCATTCCTGAGTTATCTCTGGTAGCTGAAATAGATGAACAGATCGTTGGATATATTTTACTGACTAAAATTAATATTATTGATAATAATTCAAAGGTAACATCTTCCTTAGCCTTAGCTCCTGTGGCTGTATTGAAAAATTTTCAAGGGATGGGGATCGGTGCTGGTCTGATAAAAAAGGCCCATAAAGTAGCCAAAAAATTAAATTATGGATCTATAATATTATTAGGCCATGAGAAATACTATCCGAAGTTCGGATACAAAATGATGAAAAATTACGGGATAAAACTACCTTTTGATGTTCCTGATGAAAACTGCATGTTAATAGAATTAACAGATAATGCATTGGATAATGTACAGGGAATGGTGGAATATCCAAATGAGTTTTACGGATGATTGGCGGGATCGATGCTCTGTAGTACAGGAGAGGTGTTTTTAATGCATCCACTGTTTTAAAAAAGCCTATTGCAAATTTGGCTTGTGCATTTTAATCCCTTTCAATATTTCACATTTTTTTGCCTTTCTTCCTTTTTTCATGTTCTGAATGTGTGAACGGTGATGCTTGATTCGTTGGTTTTAGATAGCTTAGATTAACTTTTTATTAAAACTCCGTTTTCTATTGAATCTAAAACAGCGTATCCGGTTTCGTTTATATGTTCAAAATTTTTTAAAATGAAAATGTCTGGAAGAGCTTGAGATATCTAAAAAATCAGCAATATGACTTTGGCCCTTGATTGTTATTCGCAATTTTCTGACACTTGGTGTATGCATCAAGATTCCAGGCCCTTTCATTAAGACCATTTCTCTAAGAGTCGATGAGTGTTTCCCTTTCGAGGTAGAAACTGAGTTCAGCTGTTTTTAATCCAGAATTTATCAGCAGGGAATTTTGAGATTGGTGTGCTGGCAAAGAAATAGAGATACAGTATATCTAACCAAGCAGGCCTATGCAAAAAGCTTACATTGAACGTTTCAACCGCACATTTCGGGTAAGTATCCTCGATGCCTACCTCTTTGAAGATTCTCTACAAGTACAGATACTTGCAGAAGAACGGATACAAAATTACAACTACAAAAGACCACACGAGTCATTGGGAGGGAAAGCCCCAATGGAATACGATTCCCTGCCGGCGACATGCTATCAATAGGGCATGTTTTACAATATGAAACGAAATGGGTCCCTAATTTTGAGGTATTAAAGGTTATTACCGATTATTTTAAGAAAGGTTTCAAACTAGATTATGAAGAAATGAGAAATCTTATATATGGCACGGTTCAATACAAACGTAGTTTTAACGGACGTTTATTTGACTGATGATGAGTTTGATCAAGATGAGCATGATGAAAACATTGACCTTTACCAATTTGAGGGAGAAGTATTTGATAGTGATTTCGAAATATTGGAAATTTAGTTACACCGAAAAATTACCAAAGCTTAAATGTAGCCGGCTCTAATTTGTAAAGCCGGTGGCGAAAAGACGCATTCTTCCCTTGGTCGGAACTGCCTTTTCGCATTAAATGGATCAACCACTTTGCTAAAATGTAAACCATTACAAATCCACTTTCTACATTTTATCAAAAAGGTTACGTTATTTTTATGTGGGATATTCATTATCCCATTTTTTGTATTGGCAAGCTTCTTTTCTTTCAGCAACTGCGATCAAAGAAAAGAAGCTAAAGAACGCCGCAACAGAAAAACGCGAGATTGTATAAACAGTTTCAACCAGTGAAATCAGTGTAAAACGAACACTGGAATGCTTCGACATTCATAGAAGTACATTTTACATTTGGTATCCAAAATATCTTAAGAACGGTTATGAAGGCTTAAAAATGAGCGCCAGAACATCTAAAAGACAATGGAACTGGATATCCTAACTTAACTTCCAGTAAAGATTAAGCATAAAACCTTCATCATAACTTATGAAACGAGAGCGAAAAATCTATGATCCAGCTTTTAAAACCCAGACCGTTCAATTAAGCAATCAACGAACTAATATCTAGGAAGGTATACTTTGTCCAGTACTATTTCAAGTGATATATTCTAATTTATGAATCTCTCCAATTCGAATCTGTAAAAATCACTTATCGTTCGTTTGTAGTCTCTAAAAGAATTATTTGCTTCTAAATTTTTATAGGTATCAAATTTCAGATTCTGAATCTGATTATCTGCTTTTAACCTAGATATTAAACTTATACTCAAACCAATTTTGGACAAATCAATACTTTTCTGATCGGTAGTTCCGTATATATATTCATTATACTCATCTTTAGTTATTAAATCGAAGTCATAGAGCATAACTATAAATTTACTCAACTTAAAACTTATGAAGTCATCTTCAATTTTTAATTTGACAATTGCTAGATTTACCTTCTCCGTTTCATTTTTTTTACTAAGATTAACATAGGTATTACTGATAGAGGAAGAGTCATAAGGTTCTTCTCCATATGTAGATCCAAAATATGTTCTAGGATTGCCATCTCTTATTCTTTTATCAAAATGTTTAACAAGTGTATTTATACTCTCATTAAGTGATGTTCGCATACTGACCTTTATGTGATACTCATAATAATTACGGGCAGCTTCATTCCCAATCCTCGAAAATTCATGATCAATAATTTGATAACTATCAATAAACATGAAATTAATTTTGTCAAGAACTCTAACGTCTTGCCAAAGTTTGCCCTTTATCTGGACTGAAGTCTGGCCTATGGCTCCATTTTTTCGCATACGTAAGTGTTTTTCATAAAATCTACGTGCCGCCTCATCAACATCCTTATAAAAAATAGATATTCCGCTTTCAATCATATAGTACTTTACACGTTCAACAGGATCGGTAGGATTGTTACCAAGAAAATTCTCCTGATTAACTATGGATTCAATTATTGCTTTCTTTTTTTGTATTTGATCTTTATTAACTTTTAATTTATCAAAATCAAACTGATCCATTGTCGGATTTTTTATCGTATCGTCAAATATTCTACCTCGAAGCAACTTGATCTTATTTAACATCTTACTACCCTTCCCATTAAACTCCTCACTGTTTATGAAATGAATTGGAGGAATCAGCTTTTCTAAATGATTTCCTTGAGATGTAAAAATACTATTTAGCCGATTTACACGACCTATCAAGTTTGTAAGCTCCTTACCCCCTAAACTATACGTATTCATAATGTAAAGGCTATCAATGGGAAGATTCATTCCTTCAAGAATAACACTGTTCGCAATGATAAATCGAATTCCAGGTATTTCTGAAAACTTCTTTTCGAGATATTCTTTTATAAGATCTGGTAATTTACCATGTAAATAAATGATCCCTTTTTTTAAGTAATCAATTACGTAAAATCTACTATGAACTTCCTTTTTCAATATTTCAATAAGACTCAAAATTTCAGCCGAAACAGGACTATTAGGCAAACTTTGATTCAAAAGTTTTGATAGCTTTTCAATACTTCGGGGACTATAGTTATATAAGAAATTTTTATGGGTACTAGTACTATAAATGTAATCAAACATATTCTTTGCATGGCCGTAATCAAAACTTTCATTAATAAATCTATTGTAAAGCGTTACAGCACCACTATGTCCTAATTCAAAAATATCTGGCTCTTTAATAGTAAAAGGAATTTTAAACTCTTTTATCTCTTGCTCATTTAGGATCTTTAAATTGTTTGAGTTATCAATTAGCGGTGACAAATAAACTATACGTTGTGCCGAATTCCTACTTTTATTTCGACGAATCAAACGTGATAACAATATGCTACGAGAATCTCCCTCAAACATATTATGAGCCTCATCAATAAAAACTAAATCAAAAAATTCCTCACGTTGCTTAGTCAATAATCTTAATGCTCGCTCCTGCGTAAAAACAGCTATAAAACTGGAATTACGTTCGTACATTTCATCATGAATTATAACCTTCCTACGCAGATTGGCCCCCTTTATCATTCTATACGTCTGCATCAACAGGGACTTAGTTGGCACTACAATTACCACTTTCGGAGTCTGCTCACCAAATTTTCTAATACAATCCACTATTATCGAACTCTTGCCGTAAGATGTTGGTGCAACGTATGAAATTTCATATTGCTCTTCCTTAAAGATTTTCTGTTTAGTGGCAAACTGGTGCAAAGTTTCAACATAACCCTCTTTTTCAGATTTAAAACGATCGAGTTCGATGTTTAGCAAAATATCACTAACCTTTTCCATCTTTACAAGTCCATCTTGCTGTATTGCGTTTACAATCGGATAATAACCAAAATCCGCTGAAAGATCATAAAGTGGTTTAAAGTCCCTAGTTGCTAAACCATACTTCAAAATTATCCAATAAGCAAATTCCGGATAGCTTGTGAATCTTGTGTCCTTTTGATAATGTTTAATAAATAAAATAGCACATGCTAGCAAATAAGCATTCTCATTGTCATCTAAAGAATGTGGAGCAATAGATAACTTTTTAATTAGTTCTCTAAATACTTTTATTTTACCCAAATGAGTTAAAGTGGACTTTTCTTTATTTGTCATGGCTAAGTTGTTGTATTAAGATAATCCCAAAAAATAGCTAATGACTTTTTTGTAAGACAAACTACTTTTATATTTTTGAAATGAAACTTACTAATTATAGTGCGGATATCAGATTCGATAATTGCTTTATCTTGATGTACCCAAGTGCCTTTCAGAAATATTGTTGAAGCCGGAATTATATTGTAATCTGTTAACGGTTTAGTTGCGAAAAAGTCTCTATTGGTTACGAACAAATCAGCTAATATTTTAATTTCCTGCCTGACAGTCCTGTCAGCTCCCACGTCAATCTGACTAGCATGCTGATACGCGTTATCCCACGGACTATTTTTCACAGACTTATCGCCTTGCAATTTACTTTTGAGATCATTATATGCTTCTTTAATCTTTCCTTTATGAGAAAGATTTTTTGTGTCAATATGACCTGATTTTGATTCCATTATCCATTGCTCGGAACCGATTAAATAGTAGCCATCGAATCCTTTCTTGATTGAATTCTCCTCTAAATTTAAATATAAAAACTGTGGCTGACACCCAATCTCATTTAAGAAGATATGAATAAAAAATTCCGCAATTGCTCCCATTTCAATATCGGAACCTCTTTTGGTAGAGAGATTATTAATTAGTTTTTGCTTAACTACCGCTAGGGGTGAGCCTGAACTACCTTCGCAAATTTTCACAAATAAAGAATCTAAGATTTTCTCTAGTTCATTATTTATATCTTCGATATCGATTATGTATAATTCATTTCCGTCAGCTAGATCAACATGACTGTAATTAATGGCTGTACTCAAATCTAATTAATTTAATTGGCTCGTATCATTGCTAATATAACAATTTAGTGTGTTAAAATACTTGCGCAATATAAAAATTAAGTCGTTCTAAAACAAAATGGAAACCTCAATAGAATATAAACTTCAAAAAAACACTTATAATGTGAAACGATATCACATAAAACCTAAAATCATGTGATTTTAGGGCAAACTGTGTCAAAAGAATAATTCAATAAGATTATTTACCTCGACTTTTTGTTTTTCTTTACCTTTTTTCATTTGTGTATTAGACCAAATAGTAACAACACCAAGAATAATTAAAATGTAGGGATCCATTTACCGATACGTTCTATAAATCGGACAAAAACAGATGCTTCAAAACTCGAAAAACCTTCTGCATCCATTCCATTTCTTCTGTAAAATTTTCTACGGTCTATCCAATATATTAGACCTATTCCTACATCCTTAGCCATATTTGTCAACCCATAGAACCTTGTTTTGATTTTGCTTATTTGGATTGATGATTTTCATATTATCCTTCTCATCAATATCTTGAACAGCCATAATTTTCATTTTCTTTTTATCCAATACCAATAAAATATCAGATAGCTGTTCTGAGGAGGGGTGTTTTT
The DNA here is from genome assembly GCF_053644255.1 of Sphingobacterium sp. NPDC055431. Lineage (NCBI taxonomy): Bacteria > Pseudomonadati > Bacteroidota > Sphingobacteriia > Sphingobacteriales > Sphingobacteriaceae > Sphingobacterium > Sphingobacterium sp. NPDC055431. The sequence continues at coordinate 133,924 of NZ_JBSHLH010000007.1, read as the reverse complement.
TCATTACGTAAATCTTCCATATCTTTTAATTATTATTAGAATAAGGGAAGATAAAAGTTGCCTCTAAGAGTTAGATTATAGAAGTAGTACTTGGCAGAAGCTGGCTTTTATTGGCTGTAGCTAAAGGGCTAGATGGTTGATATTCTGTAAAGTTCGACTCGAAATGGTTGGTAGGAGAGCTGTTTAATTATTAAGGTGAATTTGTGTATATTAAATTCTTGAATTATTATTTTATTTGATAATTTAAAGTGAACCTTATGTGAAACCAAAATAATAATATCTAATTTTCTTCTATAAAATGTATTGAATCAACATTAACATGAAGTAGATTAGCTGGTACCATTGTGATGAAAGAATAGAGATATCTGAAATTGAGAAGTCATGAATACTGGGGTATGTACAATGTAATTTACATACTTAATGAATTAGGTTACCTTTGTTTTCGAAACTAGCACTGAGAATAGATGATTAGAGAGCTTATCGGAATACCGGTGTATTATAAGACAAAGATAGGGCTATTAGAATTCAAGGTATTACAGAAGTATGCTGCTAATCACTTAGGGGTCAAAAGCATTTACGCTTTAAGAGATAAGTTTGAAGGAGAGAGGTATTATCAACAATTTTTACAACGTTCTTTTGCTGAGTTAGCTTTTCAGAGCTTCTTAGGTGAATGTGTTTTTAATATTGAACAAAAGGAAATAAAAGATTTTAAACCTAGTTTTAAACTTGGGGATAGTATAATTGAATTGGTAGATTGTTCATTTGAGATGCTACCTAAAGTACCAATTGGAGAATACGATGTATTAGTTATTTGCTTTGTAAACTTGACTTCTAGAGAAGTTTGGATTATAGGTAAATTACATTTCGAAGTTGCGAAAAAATAATGTAATAAAAATTTACTTAGCCCAATGTCTAAAAGATTCTATTATGGAGTACTGCAAGATCTAACAATTCTAGAATCACTTTAAATTTTATTGATTAATGTCATCTTTTTGAGGAATAGGCTCATTATTCATAAAAGCTTCAAATGAACCAAACGGAGCAAAATCAATATATATGTTCATGTAGTCTCCTTCCTCTCGCCAAATACGCACAGAGTCTGTTCCTTTTTTAGCCAACCACTCTCTGGTAACAACTTGACGGTCTTTAAGTCCCAATACATCTACTAACAGCCATTGTCCTAAGGCTGCTTGACCATAACGTTTGCCATTTTCATCACGTAGGATGTTACTTCCCGATTGAAATCCTTTCATGTTATCTCCAGTTACAAGGCCCGGTATAGATTTTCCGTTGGGCAGTTTAATATTGAAACGTACTTCAGGTCTGTTGGCTTCCCCTTTGGTTGATTTACGTTCATCAATTATGCTTAACATATCTTTTGTGAAAAAACTAGGATTTTTATCATGAAAAGCCTTTGGTATAGGTATATAAATTTCGTTTAACGGTCTAAGTGTTTCACTTCCTTTATTCTTTGGTGCCGCATTCCAAGCGTTCAAACCCGATTTGGAACCGACTTCTTTTGTTTCGTAGGAGTATAGTGGTAGATATGCCTCTATTATTGAAGTTTTAGTTTCTACTGTGGAAGAGTCTATTAAATGTAAAAAGGCTTTAAGTATAAACTCAAAAGGATCTTCAATTATCTTTACATCAAATTGATCCAGCAATAAAGTGTCGGATTTAGTATTGTCAAACTTTTGCCAAATCTGAGAGTCACCAAAAGTATATTTATAATCCTTATGACCATCAGACCAAGAAAAGGCAGTGGGAGAGGTGTTGAAGCTATTTAGGTTCCCAAGGTCGACAAGAGGGTAAGCTGATTCATTGATCACAAATCGGCCTTTATCTCTTGTTACGTAGTGATAAATATTATTTGTTTCAGATAGTCCTAGACGTAAATAGTCACTCTGCATTTTTTCATTTTTTATCGATGAAATTTTATAAGCCAGACTGTACGGATCAGATTTGTATTGATTTATTTCATCTTGATATCTTTTGAGTTGCATTACCTTTTGGAAAGAAGGCTTACTACTCATCCACGTTTTTAAACCTATTCCTACACGTATATCACCAAATACAGAAAGCACATCATGGGGGGTATTACCGATATCTACATTTTGGCTATTAAAAATTTTCGCAAAGACGGTTTCTTGAAATTTAGAGTCTAAATAAGGAATCATATCTCCCTGCTTTTGACGAAATAGATTAGTCAAAGCACCATAAACCTGTAAGAATTTTACATATTCATCTCGCTGTTCACTCGAGTACTGATCCCATATACTCATAATTTACAACATGACTTCTTTTATTTTTTCAGCTATTCGTTGAATTAAAGGCATTGTCACCGAATTACCAGCCTGCATATACAATTTGCTATCTGCCAATATATTTGGTAATACAAAGCTATCTGGATATCCCTGAAATGAGAAACATTCTCTTGGTGTTAATTTACGGATGCCGAATTCATCTCGAACTAAAGGTACATTGTGTCCACCTGCTCCCATATTAGCTGTTAGGGTAGGGCATACATTATTTTTATTTTCTCTTACGTAGACACGACGCCACTGGTATAATGTGTCTTTGGAAGTCATCGTACGATCTAATTCGGGATAATACATATGCGTTTTAGTATAATAATATTTGTCTGCCACTTTATTCTTTTCCATTATATCATGAATCGTTCTTGTTAATGGTATTGGGTGGGGAAAAGTAAATGCGGTATGATTAGGAACCTGTATAGGATCAAATGCTACGATAAATATACGTTCTCGATTTTGAGGAACATTAGCATGAGTCATCGAATTTAAAACATTAAAGTTTACGACATAGCCCAATTTACTTTCGAGTATTTCTTTAATAACACGAAATGTATTTCCTTTATCGTGAGTTAATAGATTTTTGACATTTTCTAGAAAAACAACTTTTGGTCGGTGATTTTCAATGATTTTCTCAATATCAAAAAATAGTGTACCCCTCGTATCTGAAAAACCTTTACGATGACCGGCAATAGAGAAAGCTTGACAAGGGAACCCGCCACACAAAATGTCAAATTTATTAGGAATAGCAACTTTTATTTCATCTTTGGTTATATCTCCAAAAGGAACTTTTCCATAATTCTTAGCATAAGTAAATTTGGCATTAGGTTCAAATTCACTTGAGAAAGTGCACCTTCCTCCAATATTTTGTAAAGCAAGTCTGAAACCACCAACTCCTGCAAATAAATCTATAAAGGAGAATTCAGTACGTTCTGATGGAGGAAAAGGGGCGGGAGCAATATCAAAAAAAGATAAATGGAATGCATCCGTTAATTCTTGAGAATCGACAGGTTGATGAAAACTTTCTTGAATTATTTTTTTTGTATATGCTATCGCACTTTCTTTCAGATGGTCTGATGATTGAGTTGGATCATTTTGCAAATAGTGTGTTAACGCTGCATCACCAAAGTCTAACGTATCCTTCTTTGATTGATGCTTTTTTGTTAATAACGATGTTATAGATATCTTCTCTTTCAATTCCATTTACCTAACTTCTTTCTCTATTTTCTTTCGCAAGTTACCAAATATTCATGAGATTTAATTATTTTCAATCATTTTTTTACTAAAAATATTAGTAAACAAATAATCGGGAAAATGTAACAGACTTAAACTTTGGTAAGTAATATTTCTGAAGGGGATACAAACTTTATTTCTATTTTATCCCCTATAGTTAACCCCAAATGATTAAACCAATCTCCAAGTAAAGTCAAATTCCCTTTACCTTGAAATTGTTTCGCATATATATTTCCCTTTATAGAACATCCTGCCGCTAATAATTTGACATCTTGTAAATAACCATGCGATGTATTAGTTATATATATAGCAGAGGTTCCCCGATTATTATTTGTAATAAATAATGAACGAGCTATATTAGCAGGGATCTGCAAATAGCCCTCCCCATATCTTATTCCGCGTGAATTGGTATGTCTGTGAGAGCCCTACTCTAAGTGAGCTCTTTTTAATGTTGTTATAAATTTGTCTCCCGCTTTTGGCATAATTTGATTTAATTTTTATTGTTTATTGATTTTCAATGTCAATTTTTTAACCAAAAATGTTAATTACATATATATTAAAACAATAATTACCTTATAGTAATAAGGTAATTATTTTTCGGGACAATCTGTCAGAGTTGAAAAAACATTTAATGTCTAACGGACACAATTTCATCGAATCCTTCAAATACATTTATGATTAATGTTGCCTCTAGCTCACGAGGAATGATTGTTTTTGTGTCATCTGGTAACGATATATTGATAAAGTATATCCTCGCAGAATATATTGTCCTTACTTTTAGGTTTGTGTATACCTTGTTTAATATTTAAGGACGACAATCTATTTCTACCGCTACTGTATTTTAATATTAGAAGTTAATAATTATATTCTGTATTTAGAACCGAAAAAACATGGAAGAATTATTTTTACAGATAATGGTGAATAATAGCTATTATAAAGTAGCTTCAAATTCAGTAAAAAAATCTTTTACCGAAACATTTTCAAAACTGCAAAGTCTATATATGGTGGATATTGGTACATCATATCCATTTCCTTCGCTTAATCTTGAAAGTGTTCCCTGTGATATTCCACTTTTTTTGGCATAATCATTTCTGCTAACTTCTATTCCTTTAATTTGAAATGGGGAGCAAAATCTGTTTTTAAGAAATTTCGCTAACTCCTGAAGATATGAATCAATCTCTTCCTTTTTATTCATTGGTTTTCAAGTAAATTAAAAAATAAGTGGTCGATTTGTTGACCAGTAAAAGTTTTATTTGTACTTTTGTGTAGTTAATTGAAAAAGCGACACGTAGAGTAGAGCTAGAGCTCTGCCAACAACGATGTTACTCTCGTCCGAAAACCGCTAAATTGAATACGAGAGGACTACGGTTCGCCATTTTCTACTGGAAATACTATCTTTACGATATATGACCAGTAGGGTGAGCCGTCTATAAGTCTTCTTGCATTCAAGATACGGGTCTCGTGTAGATCTGTTGATGGTTACTTAGCGGTTGCCAGGGCAAGAAGCAGGATGGTTCACACTATTGGTTAATTAGCAATTTGGCCTTCCTCCAAGCTTCTTGAGTTTCATCGTTTCATAAACCAAAAGTGATTATGATACGATTAAAAACTACCAAACAAAACCACCCAAACTCGATCAAGGATCGCGGTCTCTGGTTTTCCAGTAAACAACAAACAAAGAACATTATTTCAAGTCCCGAATAAATTAAAAACTAAGGAAGAGGGAGAGCATAGGACATTGATGCCTTTATCAAAAACATCAAACCAAAATATGCCCGAGATTAAAAAATCCCTGCGATAAAGATAGCCCGCCGGATTATAATCTCATATCTTCTTTTCCTGACCGACCTTCAATAACCTGACAACGCATGATTGTGAGGAAATAATTGGCCGGGTAGTTTTATTTTATTCTGACACAATAAATCTAACTATTCTTTTCCAATTTCCCAAAATGATTGTGGTCATCTTTTGTTCCTAAAAAGGAGTGAAGGTCGGTTCTTTTTGTTCATAATGAAGCTAGATGGATGAATAACTAGGGTAATTATTTTTTTCGGAAAAAGAAGCCTAATAGGTTTCAGGCTTATTGCCACAATCTCCAAAAGCTTTAATCCATAATAATAACCGATTTAATCAAATAAATTATGACAGATATAAATGTATATAGATTAGGAAATAATACCCAATCTAAAAAAGCTAATAATCCTGAATTTTTGTTTCTAAAAGCCCCAACAAGTCTCTTAAGCGGGGTAGTACTATTGTTTCATATGTTGTTGTTTAGTAAATCAGTTCTGGCGCAGTCTCCGAACCCGGAGGCTGCTGCTGGCTCTGGGAACCCGTCAAGAACCGTAATTGTAGGACAAAAAGTACCCACCGACTTTTGGGATCAAAAGCATACGATCTATGAAGATGGTAAAACACGGGTTATCACACTTAAAGAATTTAAAGGCAAAGTGTTGGTATTGGACTTTTGGTCTGTATCGTGTGGAAACTGTATTTTTCATCAAAAGGCTATATCTTATTTCAAAGAACAATATCCCGAAGACCTTGAAGTCATCATGGTCAATCCAATCAAAACCAAAGACGGTTTGAACCAAATTACCGCGTTTGAAGATAGGTTTCGCCAAGAATATTTCCCCCATGGTTTTCGGAGCATTATCTTGGATAAGGAACTTTCCAATCTATTTGCCGTTCGAGTTTTCCCCACCTATGTATGGATTACGCCTGGAGGTATGGTGCAAACTATTACGTATTGGAATTTTTTGAACAGGGATGCAGAGATGCGATTCCATAGAGGTAAGGGATTATGAAATCAAGGGACTTAATCTTAATAATTGCAATCCTATGCGGTTATGCGAATCAGCTATTTGCGCAGATGCCGATTTCAGGTAAAGTTGTTCAGCAAGATGGTTTAGGAATCCCTTCAGTGAATATTTTCAGCCCGATAAATCAAAAAAGCTACTGGACAGATGATGAAGGGAATTTTTCGATACACTTGAAAGCAAAAGACAAACTTGTGTTTACCCATCAAAATTATGACACGGTCTATGTTGATGTGGCTGACGATCAAAGATATCTGCGGGTCACCATGAACCGAAGGACCATCAGTATTGAAGAATTGCATATTATCGAAACGGGATACCAGAAAATTTCAAGGGAACGGTCCACAGGAAGTTTCGAACAAATGGGCAGGAAAGAAATTGCGCAACGCCCTAGCAGCAATATCTTTCAGAACATGGAAGGATTTCTCCCGGGGGTGATGTTCGATAAACGAAGCGGAGATAACAAATTTCATGTCCGTGGTATCAATTCATTGACTGAATCGATGATCGCTCCTTTATTGATCGTGGACAACTTTCCTTATGCCGGAGACATCAATGCAATCAACCCGCAGGATATTGAATCTATCTCAGTCCTTAAGGATGCCGCTGCCGCATCTATCTGGGGATCCAGAGCGGGAAATGGTGTGATCGTGATAACCACTAGAAAATCGAAAGAAGGAAAGGTTCAGGTGGAGGGTGGCCTTAATTACGTCATGATTGGAAAACCGCGTCTGCTCGATATTCCGACCTTGGATTCAAAGGCTTTCATGGAAATTGAAAAGGAATTGTTTGATCAGGGTATCTACGATGCATCGCTGAATGAAACCTCTGTGACTCGAACCATGCTGAGCCCATATGTTGAATTGCAGGACAAGGTAAGGAAAGGGGAGATCTCCGAAATGGAATCAGCAGAATTAACTGAAGCATTCGAGGGACAGGACTATCGAAAGGATCTATTGGAACATTATTATCGCCATACCTTCATGCAGAAATACAATATGTCTGCAACAGGGGGTACCCAAGATTTTAACAACCGAATTTCCCTGACCTATGATCGCGACCTTCAGGGTACAGTGACCAATAAATATGCGCGCGAAGGACTGGTATGGTCCGGATTGTATAAACCGGGGAAAGCCATATCGATTGATTACCTTTTGGCATTGAATGGGCAGCAGTCGACGATGAGCCTGGAAGGCTTGAACTACCCGTTAAGTCCCGGTGGTGGAAGAAGCACGCTATATCCTTATGCGTCCTTGGTCAATGGGGAGGGGAGGCCAATACCTATGGAAAGGCAATTTTCAAATGAATATTTAGAAAAGTTCAGCGACCAGCTTCCATATGACTGGTCATATAATCCACTGGAAAATATATGGGAGTCTACTAGAAACCATCAAACGATGCAAGTGCGGGCGAACTTGGGTATCAGTTATAAGCTGTTCCCATTTTTGACCCTGAGCGGTAAATATGCACATACGATCCAATCTGAGAGCGACCAGGACCATTATGGCAGGAATTCCTATTACGTGCGTAACCTTCAGAATACATATTCCTCGATGATCGATGGAAAGGTTTTTACGCCTATTCCCGAAGGTGGTATATTTGATGAAGGGAGATCAGCACAGGTCGAAAGGCGTGGGAGAATCCAGGCAGATATTGACCTGCCTTTTTTTAGTCACCATCGATTGACCTCGCTGATCGGTGGAGAGGTATCCGATCAACCCCGCGAGTCAGATTCCTATCGGTATTATGGTTACGATGAATCGATGAAGATCCATCAGTTTGTGGATTACCTGACGAACTACAATACCTTCCAGGGGATTCTGGGAAATACGACAATCCCAAGGTTCGGAGAACTATCATCAAAGAATACACGGATGGCATCATTCTTCGGAAATGCAGCTTACGGCTATAAGGATAAATATTTTTTGAATTTCTCGATGAGAAAAGACGCTTCAAACACCTTTGGCATCGGTACGAATTGGCGCTGGAACCCATTATGGTCATCTGGAATAGCGTGGAATGTCCATCGAGAAAAGTTCATGGAAAATGTACCGTTTATCAATCAGTTGAAGTTAAGGGCTACTTGGGGGCATAGTGGAAACTCCGGGGGATTGGGCACCTCACTGCCTGTAATCCTTGAAATCAAGAATTATACCCTGAACCCGGAGCGCCAAGCATATTTGTACAGCCTTCCTTATGTTGACCTGAAATGGGAGGACGTGCGCATGATGAACCTGGGCTTGGACTATAGCCTTTTTAATCGAAGAATTTCGGGAAGCCTGGAATATTTCAATAAAAAATCGACTGATATCCTTGCGCAAGATCTTTTGGAGCCCACTTTGGGCATGAACAGCATGATGAAAAACGTTGCCAATATGAAAGGAGAGGGCATCGATGTGAGCATAAATACCCTCAACATCCAGCGGAAATTTTCATGGAACACACAAGCCTATTTCTCCATGGTAAAGGATAGGGTGACGGACTACTTTGGAGGGAATAGGGAATCCAGGGATTATCTTACAGCGAGAGGCCTGAGCCTTTACCCGACCGAGGAGTGGGGACTGTATCCAATTTTTGGGTTGCGGAGTTCTGGTTTGGACACTGAAGGGGACCCGGTCGGCATGTTGAACGGTGCACCCTCCAAAGATTACGTCAAGTTGAACGCAGATTCCCTTCAGAACCTGAAATATTTTGGATCGGGGATTCCGAGGTTCCATGGTTCCCTCCGGAATACATTTTCTTATAGAGGAATCACGCTGAATGTCAATATCATCTTTAAGGGGGGGAATTACTTTTCCAGAAATACAGTGAACTATTCTAGCTTGGTCAATGGATGGACTGGCCATACTGATGCACAATATCGATGGCGGAAACCGGGGGATGAAGCTAAAACCGATGTGCCGGCTTTAAAAATTCCATTGAACTCCAATCGGGACTTCTTTTATATGTATTCCCAGAGAAATGTGGAGCCAGGTGGATTCATCCGAATCCAGGATATCAACCTCAACATTCCAATCCCATTGGGAAGGACGTTGGATGCTTCGGTGAGCATCTATATGGGAAATGTGGGATTGCTATGGAGGGAGAATAGCACAGGATTGGATCCAGAGAATTTGTACATGCCGGCACCGCGAACCTATTCAATTGGATTGAATCTAAAACCTAGGAAATGATGAAAACTAAAATAATTGCATTATTGGGGCTATGCATAATCATGGTATCCTGTAAAGATTTCTTGGCCCTGAAGCCAGAAACCTCCTACAGTCACCCCGAAAGCTTGGAGGATATCAACGCCCTATTGAACTATGAATCCAGGGTAAATGGAAATTACCTTGGAAATATCGAATCGGGTACGGATGATTTTGAGATTGATTTCTCCAGTTACAGCACCCGTTCGGCCTATTATCAAGAGTTATACCGATGGGATGAAGAACCATTTTCGGAGGACGGTGGAGCAGGTGAAAACTGGTTATTTCCCTATGAAACCATTCTATATGCCAATGTTGCACTTGAATCCCTGGAAAGGGTGAAAGGTGGGGAACCATCCTTGAGGAAGCGATTGGAAGGCGATGCGCTTTTTATACGAAGCTATCGGTTCTTCCAACTGTTGCAGGTCTATTCTCCACCATATCTGGTGGGAGACCAGGACAGCCCCTACGGAATTCCACTCCGCCTCAGTTCAAATGTCAATGAACCGTCGGTCAGAGCAACTGTGAAAGAGGGATATGGGCAGATCATTGATGACCTGAACAAGTCGATCCAATTGCTCCCGGAAGAGGTAAACTATAAAACTAGACCCAATAAATCATCGGCATATGCGCTCTTGGCCAGGGTACTGTTGTCAATCGGTGATTACGAGAATGCACTTAAAAACGCACAACAGTCCCTGCAACGAAATTCAAAATTGGTGGACTACAATTCGATGGACCTTTCTGCAGTCTATCCCTTTATGCCCATGAATGACGAGGTCATTTACCATGGTAAAAGCAGTGCATCTGGTTCCTTGATGGCATCGTCGAGGCTGACGATCACACAGGATCTATTTGGTATGTATAGCGATGATGATCTACGGAAGACGGCATTTTTTGTTGCCCGAACTCCGGGTAGATATCGATTTAAAGGTTTCTATAACGGATCCGCAGCGAGCTACTTTGCCGGCATAGCAGTAGATGAAATGGTGCTGATTGCAGCTGAATGCCTTATTCGGGAAGGAAAAGTAAATGAAGGCATGGAGATGCTCAACATTCTGCTTGCCAATCGGTTCGACAGGACTACTTTTGTTCCCCGAACAGCCAGCAACGAACTGGAGGCACTTCGGATTGTTTTGGACGAAAGGAGGAAGCAACTGCCTTTTCGGGGTATTCGCTGGACGGACTTACGACGGTTAAACCGGGATCCAAGGTTTGCTAAAGCCATCAGAAGGAGCTTTCCTGGTGAGGATAGCAAACCTATGGAAACCATATTGTTGCCTGAGGATCCAAGGTATTGCTATTATATCCCTCCTCAGGTCATTGAAAAGAGTGGGATGGTGCAGACCAAGCGATAAAATAAAAGAAGGCAGGCCTAAGCCTGCCTTGATTAAGGTTTAATTCACCTACTTACTTTAATCTACCTTCTCTCTCAAAGCAGTTACGGTTTCGTTAGTTGAGGGAGTACTAGCAAAGGCATCGTTGATGCGATCTTTTACTTTGGAGGAGCCCGTGGCGATTGCGCTCATATCAGGATATCCCGCTGTATTAGGTGGTGCGGATATGGTACATACTTCCTGTTGCTGACCTTCGCAGGGTTTGTTGGGATCGGGGCTCAGGGAATATTTGGTTGAATCGAGCCTGGAATCGGTCGAATTTCCATGGAAATACCAGGTAGCTGGTATTTGTTTATCCAAGTCCTGAACCTTTTCTGTAGCAAAGGAGTTGAGGAACATTGACACTGCCACTGAGCCAACGATCAGCAGGGAGGCAGTTAGAAGGGATTTTAAATTTAGGATTTTCATGATTCATGAATTTATCTTTAACGGATATGTTTAATCTTCAAGGCCATTCTGGTTCCTGGAACCATGGAATGGCCCTTATCGTGAAGGTAGCGGACTTTTTGGGGAAATATTTTGGAAATTTCATAAATCTAATTTTAGTTTCGGAACCTAAAATTATGTGTATAAGCCTTATGACAGGTAGACCTTTTTGGGGAATAATCCAAATATGATTTATTTAGAAAAGGAAGATTCCCCATACTGTTTTCTGTAGGATCCCATCGTGGTTCCAAAAGTCCTCTTGAAGATCCTGTTCAAGGTATTGGTGTCTGCATACCCAAACAGGATTGACAGCTCTAGCAGGGGAATGTCGGTCTGGACCAGGATTTCTGAAATTCTGTGAAGGAGGGCTGATTTTATATGCCTACGAACAGTTTTGCCGGTAATTTCCTTGAACCCCAGTTCCAGACTGGAAACACTGATCCTATTCCTCTTTGCCAAGTCGTTCAGGTTTGGTCTTTCGTTCTTCTGGAAATCTTCATGGATCATTTGATTGGTACATTCAACAATTGATCGGTAAAAGCTGGGCCTGGTCTGTGTATCCAATTGCTTAAAATATATGTGCAGAATTTCAGAAACGTGTTTTATCAAATCGACATTTAGCTCTGTCCTCTGGGTATAGGATCCAATCAAACCTTTTAATTTATTCAAAAATGATGTCTTGAATCCGACAGGATCCAGGGAAGTCAAAAGAAAACTTTTCTGTTGAAACATGAATTCGGTAGAGCGGAACTGATTGGGAGAGATGAAAGGCAATATTTTGGGATGTATACTGATGGTTAAAACTTCTGCAGGAAATCTTAAGGGCAAAGCAAGATAAGTTCCTTTCCTGGCAAAAAGGAAAATAGCCTCCCTCTCTAAAAGTTTTAAATTGGATGCCGCTTCCTTTTCTGAAGAATAGGCTACCTGCCCCTGTAAACAGATAATGAGGACATAGGTATGCCTTTTGGCAATAATGGTTATGGATTGATGGGAAGCCGACCCACGTAGAAGGTGGTGTTCGACTAAGAGCAGATTTTTGGAGAAGCTTGCTGTCGCTACCTCCAGGCCATCGCTCCTTTTAACGATATAGGGGCTTGGTAGAAATGTTAAAATGGATTGTTGGGCAAATTGATTTGATTGGATCTCAATCGATTCTTGACCAGTTAATCGTAATTCAAAAGCAATGCTATTTTTCATGATACTCTATATACCTCTTTGAGGAGCTTTGTGTAGTGGTCATCTTGATATCGGCCATATTCTTCGCTCCAATTGAACCTGATCAAATTTTTTCAATTTTATATCGTTAACAATGGAGACTGCTTGGGCAATCGGAATTTTTGGCTGCACATTTAAATGATCCAAAGCCTTTCCAAGGCGTTCGAGCAAATCACCAGTTAAAGAAATAGTTTCTAATTGTAACTCATTGTAGCATGCCAACAGCCTTTCCTCTGAAACCCTTCGGAAACGCTCCGATGTCGGACGGTGGCCATCTAAGACAAATGGGAACTCCACAGGTAAATGGAAGAATAAATCATAATGGCTCAAGGTATAAGTCTTGGCCATCTTTTCAAAACCAGCAAGCAACAGTTCAAAATCCCGAAATTGGCGATAGTTCTTGAGTTTCTTCCACAGCATGGTCCAACTATTCTCCTCGGGATAAGCACCGGTGATCAGCCTGGTGCTGCCATAGAGCCATTCCTGAAGTGGACAGCCGTCGCTGATGAAGCCTGTGGACAATCCAGCTTCGGCATGCACGCGCCGCTCAAAGCGTTCCATCCCCAAACGAAGCAACTGTGCATAGGAACAATCCTTTAGCGAGGTGCCCGGAAATAACCAAGGAAGGATCTCACGCATGGTTGGGGCATGGGTCGTTGGAATCCCGGTAGCTAGGGAAAGGGCGAGCGAGAGGCTGGTCTTTCCAGTGCAGTAGGTCCCGCTGATCACGATCCGGGGCTTATGTTCAGGGCATCTCATGGCAAATCTTAAATTTTGCATCCATGTTGCCCATCTGGCTCATGAGCGAAACGGTCTGCCAAGCTTTCCCTCGCAGCATGGTCTGCTGGCGGTGGTCGAACTGCAGATCAACGCGGTAACAATCGGATCGGTAGGGTCGCTTAAAGTCGATTTCCATGCTCCGAAGCCAAATATTTGGACATTCCATCCGATCTTTAGACAGCAGGGAATACAGCAGCACCTGCATCAGCTGTCCCGATATCCGAACGCTGTCCAAAGGGCTAAGGGGATTGTCATAGGCACTGAATCCCCATACATCCGAAGGATACGGTAACGGTCCTGATAATTGGGCAGAAATGGATTCAGTCTGTAGGTCCATGTGGATTTGGTCCAATTCGAGGTTGCGCTGCCTGTAGAGATCTCGGTGGAGGGAACCTTCTCCAAAAGGCCAAAGATCAAAATCCCGAAAATCGATTTGGGTTGGGCCGGGATGGTCGATAACGATACGCACCTGGGCATTTTGGATCTTTAGTTCCAGGCTTGTCAAGCCAATGTTGATCGAATTGAGATCCTGATGGGATTCAGCAATGGATATTTCAAACGGAACGGTCATCCCGCTCGTGATGTCCATTGATTTTCTTATTTGGAGCGTAAGGTTCCGCAGGATGGAACGATTAATTTCATGCCTGGTCAGCCGTTTCTGCTTGATGAGTATGCCTTCTGCCAAAAATAATCCCATGGCAACATATTCCATACTTCCCAAGTGTAGTGCCTGTTGGTTTGGCCTTTGCGGACCATCATAATGAACGAAAAAGGACCCACGGATCTTGTTTTGTCCACCCAGGCTGAAATTGGAAACCTGAAATTGGAACCTGCTGAATCCAAAGGAAAAATAACGGGTCTGGGAAGGACCCAATATGCTGTCTAAGCTATCAATTGGCTGTTTCATGGTTAGCTGTATTGCTTTTAGCTAAAAGTAGGGCAGGGAACAATGATAATTTTGGCGAATGCCGTAAGAGGTTCAGTGACATCCGCTGTTTCTGCAACTATTTAACTGATTCAAATAATTATTAACCAATGCAGCAAAATGATTGTTATTTTAATTATTAATTTATATTTTGCGAATTCGTCTAGTTTTTGAACCTAAATTTTCCAGTTATGGATATTCAAAAATTGTTATTTGAGGAAATTCGCTCAAGGATTTCCAATCCGGCCGCCTGGTCAAAGGAACTTTCCGAACTGCTGCACCTGGGCAGGGATGCGGTTTACCGCAGGGAGCGTGGTGATGTGCAGCTCACTGCCAGTGAACTAGGGATGCTCTGCCGCCATTATGGCATTTCGCTGGACAGTTATCTGCTTAGTGACCGGCACAATGTAGTATTTAGGCACACGAGCCTCAACCATCAGGATAGCTATAACTATACCAAATATATCCACCAGATGCTTCTCCAACTTCAGCACATGGTTTCTTGCGAGCAAAAGGAGATTATCTTCTGTGCCGACGACGTCCCAATCTTCCATTTTATGGAATTTGCCGAGCTAACCTATTTTAAGCTCTACTCCTGGAACCAAGCAGTGCTGAACCTTGGGGTCAGTTATGAGGATTTTGTTTATGAACTCAAAAAGCAGCACCTGGAACCGGTGTTTAAAAACCTACATGAAACCTACTGCAGGATCCCATCCAGGGAAATCTGGTCAAGGGGCACGATCGGGCCAATCCTGGAACTCCTGGAATACCATTATGACATCGGTAGCTTTCGAAATCAGGATAGCATTGGCCTGCTACTGGAGCAGCTCGGCCATCTCATAACGAATCTAAAAAGATGGACCAAAAGGCAGGAAAAACACGAGGGTGTGCACTTTGACCTCTACCTATCGCCCGTGAACCTGGGCATAAGCCAGATGCTGTGCCGATTTGATGGCGAGCAGTCCGTATCGGTCAAGCTCTATACCATCAATAGCATCGCTACTTTGGACATGAGGTACGTTACCGAAACCATTGATTGGATCCGTGGCGTATTGAATAAGTCCAGCTGCCTGAGCAAACTTTCGGAAAAGGAGCGGATCCATTTCTTCAACCATTTGGATGGCTGTATTGATGACCTGGCCGGTCGATTGAACCTTCCTCAGGCCTGAGCATAGGGATGATTGTCGATTGGAAAAAATTTTTCATGCAGTTCGGTGATTATGGGAAAGGATTTAACGGAAAAATTGATGGCACTGGTTGGATGGTACGATTCCGCTTCAATGTGTGCGAATGGTGGTTTACTTGTGGATACATCTCTATCAGAACTACTGACCCAAACCGCAATATCAATCCAACGAATGTACTTCTTACGAAAAAAGGAATACCAATTTGAAAGGGAATTCAGGAAAGTACGGAATACAATCCTTTATATGTTGAAGAACCTTTCAAAGGAAATTGAACCTGATGGTTTACAAGGCAGGCCTTTCGAATGTGTCAATCTATTGGAGACATTTTTAGGGGAAATCGATGAACGGTTTTCCCAGCATTTGAACGGAAATGATCCCTTGAGCAAACGGATGGTAAAGGCATTCCAAAGGGAGCTTGACGAGTCTTTTGACCCCGCTCAGGTGCCCCTTCCAACCAATGCAGGAGATACTATCGATTTGCTCAAAAAGGTCCTCAGTGAACGGTTGGAACAGAATCCTAGCTATGGCGTATTGAAAAAACTGAGAGTCTTTATGGATAGATTTAAGAAGCATGTCCCTCAGAGTTTCCATCACCCTCCGTTAACCTGGGTCGATGCGAACCTGATCCTGTTGGATTATCGGGATGGGCTGTACCTGAGCAGTTTACTCGAAAGGGTTAAAAGGGGAATCGAAAAATCGGATCCCAGTGAGCAGATTTCCTTTATGGAATCATTCGGTAAATACCTTCTGATACTGAAGAAAACCTCAAGGTTGAACGGTGTCAGAAAAAACCGAATGATAGGGTTGTTGGAACAGTTTATCGAAAGGTATTTGTCCTCTGAAGACAAAAAAGGGGTTCGACCTCCATTTCAGGATGGAGTCAAGGCCAAGCAAAGTGGTATGGAGAAAATTACCTGCAACCTTTCTGCTGACCAGCTTGCGCTCATCCTGCGTGCCATGGATGAAAGCCGATTGGTCGGAGCCAAATCCATGAACGCGGTCTTTCGGCAAATCATCCCATTCCTAAGCACCGACCGGAAGGTAAATCTTTCCTATGGAGCGGTCCGCAGCAAAGCGTACTCTCCAGAAGATAGGGACCGACAGGTTGCTGTTGGACTGCTGGAAAAGATGATCGAAAAGATCCAGAGCTATTGAAACCTGCTATTATCCCTAACTTACTTACTTAATTACTTACTGCATCTCGTTTAAGGACCGAATCAAACGATTTATCCATTTGAATGTTCTCTGTTCTAACTTAAGATCGGTTCCTATTCCTAAACTTGCTGAAGAAGGGAAGTAATGAGCGGATCAAAGAACTTAACTTTCAAACTGGCGGAATCAACATAACCCATCAACTGAACTATCATTAAGTTGAAAGTTAGCCTTATTTATCCATGCACAGCGGGTTTGCTTTTAAGTTGAGAATTTTCAAATTCCATAAAAAAAGGCTTATGGGACCCTATCCTATAAGCCTCAATAAGGTGGAATAAGCTCGTAATTATAGCCTTCCGGAATCCTTGAAAGAATAATAACCATCTGGTGTTATGATCAGATGGTCAAGTACGCGGATGTCCAGCAAGCGTGCTGCCTGGTCGATCTTCTTTGTGAGCAGGATATCAGGGTCACTGGGAACCAGGTTTCCCGAGGGGTGGTTGTGCACCAGGATCAAAGCTGAGGCATTCGCCTTGAGGGCTACGGTAAATATCACTTTGGCATCCACTGGGGTGGCATCAATACCACCTGCGGAAACTTGATAGATTCCTAACACCCTATTTCCCGTATTGAGCAATAGAATCTTAAATTCTTCTGCATACTCTATCCTTTCTGCATTCCAGCAGGTGAGCAGTAGGGAATAAACCTCTTTGGAAGATGTGAGCTTTGGTCTTTGGGAAGGTCGAACTGGGTTTTGGTAAGATATGCGTACTTCGGCAACCTGTTGCCATTCCTGTTGATTTTGTTGAGTTTCCATAGTTTTCAGTTTTAAGTTTACGAATGGAATGAATTATGGCATCTGGTGCGGATGAAGGGAAGCAAGGGCAAAAAGCAACGGAATAAAGGAAGGGAAGTTGGCTGGGACAGCGTTTATGCCGGAATTTTTTGTTCCGCCACCGACCCGAAGTCCGGACTTCATGGCAGAATTCTTTCCAGGGAGTAAATGATAAAATGATCGCTCTGGAAACAATTTGGGACGGGAACAGGGAACAGCAGAGGAACAAGAAGAAAGTTGTTCTTTTTTGCCAAGGCATCAACCGCTTACTTTGATCTTAGCAACGGACAGGTGTCTGTTTATTAGAATGATAACCAATACGTAAAGCGTCATGAAAGAACTGAACTGGAATCACTTTATCTTGCTGGCTATGGCATCGACCATGCTCTATTATTTGATTTTGCTGGTCATTTTTTACCGCAGGAGGTTTTTGAGTTTTTTCGAAGGGCAACTCAAGGCAATCGAAGGTTCAACTCAGCAATTTACACCTTATCAAAATACTAGGAATGAACGAGCTGAAGCTAGCCAAGAGGATCAAGACAAAGATTTTCAGGTGGAAATGGAATTGGACCGGTTCTGCCAAAAACTCAGAACGATCTTTAAGCAATCGCGAATCGAGGGTAGTGCAGAAGATCTCCATATCAACATCTTAGGCCTGCTTATGCAATATCCCTTATTATGTCAAGTGGAATTAAGGCCTTCCATTGAGGAAATGATTCTTCAGGAATCCAAGGATATGCAAGGGGAGCTTAGCCAAAAACAGATGGATCGGATCTGGAAATCGATCGCATAAAAATATAGCGGATGTCCCCTCACAGCACCAGCAGCGTTGGGGCAATTGGAGAATAGGGAGAATGGTTGCCTGTTGACCGGGACATTCCGCTTACCAAAAAAAGTAAAACTTAACCCACATAGTGATGAAGAAAATTGAAGGGAATCCAAGGAGGTGGAAGCAGCAATTGTGCAAATTGATTTTTATTGCCTGCTTGCAGGTTCATGAAATTGCTTTTGCCCAAGATGGCCTGGCAGGCATCAATGAAGCCAATGAGAAGGTAAGGAGCTATTTTGATTCCGGCACCAAGTTGATGTATGCCGTAGGGGCTATACTAGGACTTATAGGAGCGGTCAAGGTATTCCAGAAATGGAACAATGGAGATCCTGATACGGGAAAGGTCGCGGCGGCATGGTTTGGAAGCTGTGTGTTTTTAGTGTTGGTAGCAACGGTCATCAAATCGTTTTTCAACGTATAGGAAAATGGCAAGTGCAGTTTACCCGATCAATAAGGGCATCAATCAACCCCTAGAGTTCAAAGGACTCAAAGCGCAGTACATCTGGTATCTGGCTATCGGATTACTCCTGTTGCTGTTCCTGTTTGCGGGGCTTTATTATCTGGGAGTCCCAAGTATGCTATGCTTGGCAATCATTATAACCTTGGGATGCATTCTTTTTATCCAAATATTTCGCTTTAGTCGGAAGTATGGGCAGTATGGTCTGATGAAAAAAATCGCCAAGTCACAGTTACCTAAAGCTATAAGGAGCAGAAATAGATCCGTCTTTCGTTTGGAAGAAAGATTTAAATAATAGTAATCAAATCACTTAAGTAAGTCCCTAAAATATAAGATACAGATATGGCAAAGGAGAGGTCGATGGAAGCGTTGTTTCCAATATTGGAAATTGAAGGTAATGCATTGGTCAGTAAAATGGGCGATCTGACGTTGGCCTATGAACTGGTGCTTCCAGAAATATTTACCTCAAGCGAACAGGATTTTGAGGATTTTCATCAAGCTTGGGTGCGTGCTTTGCGGCTGCTACCCAAGCACAGCATCCTGCATAAGCAGGATTGGTTTCTAGAAAGTGTCTTTCGAGCAGAATTTCGACCCGATCCTAACAGTTTTATGAGCCAATCTTCAGACCGACATTTCCATGAACGTCCATTTCTTGACCATCGATGCTTTTTGCTACTCAGCAAATGTGTCGAACCTAAACGAATTGTCAATTCGCTTTTTTCGAACCTGATCAAGCCTAATCTTGTTCCACGAAACATTTTGGAGGATGACTATGCGGAACGTTTTCGGGAATGTTGCCAGCAATTCGTGAACATCCTTCAAGAAACCGGACTTTGCCGAATTCGAGATATGAGGCATGATGAGCTAGAGAGTACATTGAACCAGGCAGGACTGCTGGAACGGTACTGTACACTTTCGTCAGGCAACGATCCACTCTTGCTACGTGACATTGATCTAAGCAATGACATTCGAATTGGCGGAAAAGAGGTAGGCTGTTATACCCTCGGTGATGCGGAATCCCTTCCATCGCTGTGCGCAAGCCGCATGAACTACGATAAATACAGCACAGACAGGAGCAAGTTCAGCGTGGGTTTTGCTTCGCATTTGGGACAACTGCTTCCCTGCAATCACCTGTATAACCAGTATATCTTTTTGGAAGATGCCGAGCAGACCTTAAAAAAAATGGAAGGAAAGCGTTTGCGTCTACAATCCCTTGCAGCTTACAGTCGGCAGAACCTTATTGCTAGGGATGCGACCAATGCTTTTTTAAACGAAGCTTTTGCGCTGCAGCATCAAGCTGTCAAAGCGCATTTTAATATCCTGATCTGGTCAGAAGAGGAACAACAACTTAAAAAAGCAAAGCAACTGCTTTCATCCTCCCTTGCGAGCATGGACTGCCGGATCAAAGAAGAAACGGTAGGAGCAGCTCAAATTTTCTGGGCAGGGATACCTGGAAACGCAGGTTCTTTTCCTATGAACGAATGCTTCGATACCTTTACCAACCAAGCCAGCTGTTTTTTGAATCTGGAAACAGGCTATCGAAGTTCGATTAGTCCTATTGGTATCCGACTTGGAGACAGACTTAGCGGAAAGCCACTCCATGTTGACATCAGTGATGAACCTATGGAAATGGGGATCTGTACGAATCGGAATAAATTTATCTTGGGACCTTCAGGAAGTGGAAAATCCTTCTTTACCAACCACATGGTCCGAACTTATTTTGAACAAGGCTGCCATGTGGTTTTGGTGGACGTTGGACATTCCTACCAAGGACTTTGCGAGCTGGTTGGAGGCTATTACTTTACCTATACCGAAGACAATCCAATCCGGTTCAATCCTTTTTACCTAGGACAGGGGGACCAGCTGGATACCGAAAAAAAAGAAAGTATTAAGACACTGCTGCTCGCGCTATGGAAAAAAGATGACGAAGCTTTTCGCCGTTCAGAATATGTTGCCTTATCCAACGCCATCAGCGGTTTCTATGAATATCTTGCCCTAAAGGACGGAATTTTCCCCTCTTTCGACAGTTTCTTTGAGTACCTCCATGGCACTTTTCGTCAAACGGTGGCTAGGGATCGTGTGAAGAGGCAGGATTTCGATATCGATAATTTTCTCTATGTTCTGCGTCCTTACTATGCAGGAGGTGAATTTGACTACCTTCTCAATGGCCAAGACAAGTTGGATATGCTCCACGAAAGGTTTATAGTCTTTGAGCTGGACAACATTAAAGACCACCCGATTCTATTTCCCGTTGTTACCATCATCATCATGGAAGTTTTCATCAGTAAGCTTCGAAAAATGAAAGGTGTGCGTAAGATGATCCTGATCGAAGAAGCGTGGAAAGCCCTGATGAAGGAAGGTTTTGCTGAATATATCAAATACCTTTTCAAGACGGTCAGAAAGTATTTCGGTGAGGCGGTCGTGGTGACCCAAGAAGTTGATGACATCATCTCTTCGCCTGTGGTCAAGCAAGCCATCATCAACAATAGCGATTGCAAGATTTTGCTCGACCAAAGTAAATATCAAAACAGATTTGATCAGATCCAAGAACTCCTTGGTCTGACCGAAAAAGAAAAGGCACAAGTGCTCTCACTGAACCGAGCGAATGATCCTAATCTGAAATATAAGGAAGTCTTTATTAGCCTTGCAGGTGTCATTAGCAAAGTTTACCGTACGGAAGTGTCGAAGGAGGAGTATCTGGTCTACACGACCGAGGAACGCGAAAAATTTCGCCTGCGAAGTTACATGGATGCTCAGCATGGGGATGTTCAAAGTGCTGTAAAGGCTATGGTTAAAGATATCATCCAGTAAATAACTGATCAGTATATAAACTTTAATTAATCGGTATATAGGGTTATGAAAAAGCATTTTATCGTAATTATGTTGCTTTTTTTGTTCATGCATATTGTGCCAAACCGGCCAACGGCCAGTGCACAATTGGTCCTTTCAGAAGTCATCAAGGCGGCGATAAAAAAAGTAGTCAAGGCCATGGATTTGAAAGTTCAGCGGCTGCAGAACAAAACAATCTGGCTTCAACAAACACAAAAAACAATAGAAAATCTACTCTCCAAAACTCGTTTGGACGAGATTGCTGCCTGGAGCTTCCGTCAAAAGGAAACATTTGCATCCTATTATGAATCGCTCATGAAGGTAAAGTCGGTCCTACTCCAATTTAATCAGGTGAAGGAGATTATTCAAAAGCAAGTCGCTATGGTAGGAATCTATCAGCGAACTTGGAACGACCTTAAAAAGAAAGAATATTTTACAGCAGAGGAACTGGACTATATGGCCAAAGTCTATGCCGGCATCTTAGCGGAAAGCTTAAGTAATGTCGAGGAGCTTACCAGTTTGGTGAGTTCCTATTCTTTTCAGATGAGTGATGGTGAACGCATGAAATTAATCAATGTCCTAAGCGATCGAGTCGAGGATAATTACCAGAGCCTTTTACAGTTCAACCGGCAGAATAGCTTGCTCAGCCTGCAACGGAGTAAATCCTTAAAAGAGGTTCTGCGAATCAAAAAACTCCATGGAATCCCTGATAAAAATTTAGAACGATGAGAAAATGGATGGCCTTGGCTTGTGCAATCCAGCTGACCATAAGCCTAGTTCAAGGGCAAACGCTAAAAGAATGGATCCGGCAGAAGAAGACCCAGCAAGAATACCTGCTGACCCAGATTCTTGCCAACCAAATGTACCTGGATCTTTTGACAAGAGGTTACCGTGTATTTCGTACTGGAATGGGCATCGTAGCCGAATGGAAGCAAGATGAATTCAGGCTCCATAAGACTTTTTTTAGATCCCTTGGCCTTGTGCGACCTGCTGTACGTCGATTCGGAAAAATTGCTGAGAGTACGGCCATCCTGATGGAAATTGTCGCTATGCATCGCCGGCTGAGCAAACGCCTAACAGGAAGTGAACTTTCCCAAGTAGAAAAGCAATATATGCAATCTTTGTTGGAAGGTATCTTAAGGAAAAGCTTTAGGAGTTTTGATCAGGTTGTGGAATTACTGGAGGAATCCTTTGACCTAGAAGATCAGCAAAGATTGATTCGTTTGCAGCAAATTCATGAGCATTTGAAAGAGCATATCCTAATGATCCGGGAAGTGGAGATAACGATGAATTACTTGGAAAATAATAGGATTAAGCACCTGAAGCAATCTTCTGATATGCAAAGGCTTCATCAACAAAAGTAAAGAAAATGAAAGCGATAAAACCGATAATTTTTGCATTATTGATGATCTTGGTTCAGGCACTGCCAGCTAGGTCACAATCCGCTGAGGTGGTTCAGCTACTGCTCAATGTGGAGAAGCTGGCGCAGTTCAAAACCATTTTCAAGCAAATGAAACAGGGCTATAACATCCTTCAAGGCGGCTACCGTACTGTTAAGGATTTGAGTGCCGGTAATTTCAACCTACACAAAACCTTTTTGGATGCACTGCTTCGCGTAAGTCCAACGGTGAGACGATACCATAAAGTTGCCGACATCATTCAAATGCAGCTGAATATCCTCGAAACTTGCCGTACTTTCAACAGGCAACTAAATAAGAAAAATCTTTTTCAAGACGGGGAACTGAGCTATCTGGTAAAGATTTATCAAGGCCTGTTAGACCGCTCGTTAAATAACTTGGAGGAGCTGGTGATGGTCTTAAGCGACCGAGCGCTCAGCATGAACGACTCCGAACGGCTCCATGCGATCGATGGAATCCATGATGAAATGCAAGAGATGACGATTTTTCTAAGAAAATTTTCCAATGATTCCAAATTGCTGCTGCTTCAGCGCAAGAAGGAAGTGAATGATGTAAGATCCATTCGAAAGCAAATTGAACAACCTTAAAATTCTGGATGATGAAACCTTTACTAGTATACTTGGGCTTGATTCTATTTGGTTCTATGATTCCCTTGGTATCCAAGGGGCAGGGAATTGCCCAGGAAATGCAGAGTATGCATACTGTCTTGGAGCAGCTATACGCGGAAATGATGCCCCTTTGCAGCACACTGATCGGTGTAGCCCAAGGGATTGCGGGATTTGCTGCGACGTGGTATATCGGTTCTAGGGTCTGGCGGCATATTGCCAATGCGGAACCGGTGGATTTTTATCCCTTGCTTCGACCATTTGTCATCGGCTTCTGCATTGCCCTGTTTCCATCGGTCATTTCGCTGATCAATGGCGTGATGAATCCGGTCGTATCGGCTAGTTCGGCAATGGTGAAAGATTCAAATCGAGCGATTGAAGTGCTGCTTGAAAAAAAGGAAGAAGCCATCAGGCAAACCGATTCTTGGCAAATGTATGTAGGGGATACCGGAGAAGGAAATCGTGATAAATGGTATAAATATACCCACGGTGAAGATCCTTCATCAGAGGGAATGCTGGATGAAATTGGCAATGATATCAAGTTTGCCATGGCCAAAGCATCCTATAATTTCCGCAATTCAGTCAAGGAATGGCTCAGCGAGGTCCTGCAGATCCTGTTTGAAGCCGCCGCACTATGCATCAATACGCTGCGAACCTTTCAGTTGGTGGTGCTATCCATTTTAGGACCCTTGGTATTCGGCATTGCCGTGTTTGACGGCTTTCAGCATACCCTGACCGTTTGGATCGCCAGATACATCAATATCTTCCTTTGGCTTCCTGTTGCCAATATCTTTGGTGGTATTCTGGGCAAAATCCAGGAAAATATGCTCAAGCTTGACCTCTCACAACTCGCCGATCAAGGAGATACCTTCTTTAGCCGGACGGACCTAGCGTATTTGGTTTTCCTGATCATCGGTATCGTGGGTTATTTCAGCGTGCCTTCGGTAGCCAACTATATCGTGCATGCGGGAGGTGGTTCGGTGCTGGGTCAGAAAGTTGGAAGCCTGATATCCAAATCCAGTCAAGTGGTCCTCAGTGGGGGCGCTGCTGCAGGGGGAATGGTCATCGATGCCTTAGGTTCAGCCCATAATAAAATGACCCAAGATCTGTCGGGAAGCAGCCAGTCGGATCCTTATTTCCCCCAGGAAAGAAAGGGGGATTCCTATATGGACAATAAATTGAAAGGGCAGTAATCTAGGAGTAAGAATTATCCAAAACTAAGTAAGGTGCTTGATTAAGGTTAGGATTTAAAAGGAGGAGATATGTTTGGAAAATTAAGAAACTTGGATCGTGCATTTCAGCAAGTACGTCTTTTCAGTCTATTGGCAGTATCAGGGAGCCTAATATTGAGCTTTTACGCACTGTATCAGAGTTTCAGGTCAGTACGCGGCATGCAGGACCGAATCTATGTCCTTGCACAGGGAAAAGCCATGGAGGCTTACGCCAGCAATCGCGGAGAAAATTTTAACGCCGAGGCAAAAAGTCATATCGCAAATTTTCACCAGCTGTTCTTCAATTTGGTACCCGACGAGCAGGCTAACCGTAAGAATATCCGAATGGCGCTGTACTTGGCGGACCAGCGTGCCCACCGCGTCTTCTCGGACCTCTTGGAAAGCGGATATTATACCAACTTGGTTTCGGGAAATGTCAGCCAGAAGATCGCAGTTGATAGTATCCAGCTTTTTGGACGTCAACTGGAGATGCATTTTCGCTTTTTTGGTAAGCAAACCATCACCAGAAGTAGTCAAGTCGTCGTTCGCTCGCTCATTACGCAGGGGACTCTAAGAGAAATCGAGCGATCGGACCATAATCCGCATGGGCTACTGATTGAACAATGGAAGACACTGGAAAACAAGGATATTGAAGTCACCCAAAGAAATCGATAAATCCATATTAAAAATGTAAGAATCTTGGAAGGAGGGGAAGATGGAAAGGTTGGATATGGTTCTTAAAGATCGGCATGCAATCGCACTAAAAAAGAGATCAGTGGCGTTGCCTCGAGATCCCGTGTTTTGCTTTATTACGGTCTCAAGTGTGCTGGTGCTGGTACACATCAATCTACTAATACGTTTAATAGAAATGGTTCCGGCAGTATATCGCGTGCCGCATGAATTTCACCTGCATCGAAGCACACAGCTGAATTTTCCTCCTCCTATACAGCCCATCATTCTAAAACACGATACTTTACAAATGGATCCCTGCTATTACCCATAGAATTCCCACGACTTTTTAAGTAAAAATAAACACCAAAATAAATCGCATGAATAAAATGAAACAATTTCGATGGAGCCGGCGGAAGCAGCAGCTGCTTTTTGCCGCCCCACTATTGATCCTTCCTGTCGCCGCTATGGGATTTTGGAGTATAGGAAACCTTGGGCAACATAAAAAGGAGTCCTTAGACAGCTTAAAAAATGGGGCCTTGTTGGATATTCCACAGGCACAAGTTTCCAGTAAAGGAGAAGCGGACAAAATGGATCTTTATGCAAATAGCGTATTCCTTGAGGATGGTCAACCTATAACATCTGTTCCTCTGAACCAGAATTGGAACCAGCAGACGGGCGACAGCATTCAAGACGGAGCATTCTCGTCAACAGACGATGCTTTTATGAACCTCGAGACAGCAAATGAAGGTTCTCAACAAGCGGCAATGCTGGAAAAAAGCTTGCTTGCGCTTCAGGCCCAGCTGAACCAACAGAGACCTCCCTTGCAGGAAAATCGATACGAAAACATACCAAGGCCCTTAACTTCTCCCATTTCTTCAGATGTCGAAAGGCTTGAGCTATTGATGGAAAAGATGGAAACGGGGAATACGGAAGACCCAGAGCTCGCTCAGCTTTCGAGCATGCTCGAGAAAATCATTACGATTCAGCATCCCGAACGCCTGCAGCAGGAAATGCAGGAAGAAGCCTTGGCACTACAACCTGCTATTTATGGAGTGACTTCTGAACGGGATCTTGTGCCGCGAAGTTTGATGCTGGATACCATTGTTGAAGGTGAAGTAGAGAGATTTTTTGGACTGGGTGATTCGGGGGAAATGCAGCTGCAAAAGGAAAATGCCATTCAGGCTGAAATCTACGGAGAACAAACGGTTGTCAATGGATCCACCATAAGGATAAGCTTGAGAGAGGATGTTCAACTTGCTGGTTCAAAGCTAAGGAAAGGCAGCATGCTATTCGGTGTGGTCGGCCTGCAAGGCGATCGACTTCAGGTCAAGATCAGTGGAATTCGTATGGATCAGTCTTTATTGCCCGTGGAACTAGCGCTCTTTGACTTGGACGGGATTGCGGGCATCTATATTCCGGGATCCATCACCCGCGAAGGTGCCAAGAACGCTTTAGATCAAGGGATACAAGCCATGCGATTCAGTGAATTGAATGAATCGCTGAGTGGGAAGGCGATCGATGTGGGAATCGATGCGGCAAAGGATCTGCTTGCCAGAAAAGCGAAGCTAATCAAGGTGACCATTAAGGATGGTTATCGGGTCTTGCTTAAGCAGAAATAATAAAGAGTCAACAACATTTAATCAATAGATAGATCATGAAAAACATCATTATGTACTTGGCAATCCTTGGGATCTGGTATCCTTGGAATGCCGCGGCTCAGCAGAGGAAGCCGACGAAACTCGCCATAAGCCATAACAAAACCACCAATATTGTCTTTCCTTTTTCCATTGTCGGTGTTGATCGCGGAAGTCCGGATATTTTGGTGCAGAAAGCCCAAGGTGTCGCACACATCCTGCAGGTAAAATCTTCCATAGCCGATTTTGACACCACAAACCTCTCGGTTATTACCGGAGATGGACGTCTGCACAGCTTTATATTAAGCTATGCAAAATCACCAAAGGAGCTCGAGTATGTTGTTCCTAAAATCAGTAGCAGACAGATTCCGGGGCCAGATGCCAATGAGGAGCGCTTGGAATCAAATATCAGATTATTAAAACAGCTACCTACCGATAAGCTGATTAAAAGTAGCAAAGCATTCGGTATGGAATGTGCGCTTCAGGGATTATTCGTGCAAGATAACCTGTTTTATTTCGTATTCCAGATCAGCAATAAATCGGCTATCGATTATGACATGGAAAACCTGAGGTTCTTTGTCCGGGATAATAAACAGGTCAAAAGGACAGCATCCCAAGAACTTGAAATCAGCCCGATCCCTACACCTAAAAACAACGTATCCGTGGCAGGTTCTGCAAAACAAAAAATCGTCTATGTGCTCCCCAAATTTACGCTGGCCGATCAAAAACACCTGCTGATAGAAATCAAGGAGAAAGAGGGCGGAAGAAATTTTGAAATACGGCTGAAAAACAAAGACTTGATGAAAGCGAAATGGATAAACGATTAAATATACCAATCATGAACAGCAAAAATTTTGAATACCTACGTGAACAGGTCAAGTTCACCGGTTTCGGAGAAGGATTAGAAAATGAATTACGTGAAGCGCTGACTCAAGGAAAGCCAGCTTTCACATTAGACTTTCATGCCCAATACCAAGAGGATTACCTGCAGGCAAGTCTCAATTTCAGCAAATCCAAGGAAACGGATTTCTATTTTTTCAATTCGTACAAAATGGAACTTCAGAAGCAGGGCGCTAGCCAAGAACTTAGCCAGCAATTCTATATCCATAAGGGAAAGAACATCACGATGAAGGAAGCCTATAACCTGCTCAGTGGCCGTTCGGTCTATAAAGAGTTAACCAACCAAAACGGGGAGGACTATAAAGCTTGGCTGCAATTGGATTTTAGACAGACAGACTCGTTTGGGAATTACAAAATGAATCAATATCACGACAACTACGGATTTGATCTATCCAAAGAATTGGAAGGGATCGGTATTGAATCATTCAAGAACCAGCAATACCGAGATGAATTTCTTGATTCACTGAAAAAGGGAAACCTACAATCTGCGAACATGCTGCGAGGTGAAGAGACAATCAAGATCTTTGTGGAGGCAAATCCGCAATACAAAACCATCAATATCTATGATACCAATAATAAGAAAATTAGCCAATCCATACCTCAACATCAACGAAAGGAACAAGCACAAGAAGAAAAAAAGTCTGCGAAGGTGAAAAAGGGAACAGCAGCTGAGGGAGAATCCTCCGAAAAGCCTTCCAAGCGGAAAGTAAAACAATCCTTAGGATAATATCATGCATTCAGGAAATGAATTGGAGCTGATCAGCAAGTTTATGAACGGAATTGTAAGCGACGGTCGCATCGGTTCGACCCATATTGCGATATATACTGCCATTTGGATATATTGGATGGAATGTGATCGGCCAGCCTACATTCAGGCCTATTGTCGGCAGATCATGCCGATGGCTAAAATTCGGGCATCAAGTACTTATTATGGGTGTTTATCCGACTTGAATGATTTTGGTTACTTGCATTATGAACCCTCATACAACCGAAATAAACCGAGTCGTATAAGCCTATATAAAATAGAGACGGGATTTTGAAATAATGTGAAATTAAAAAATGGTGCTGCCTTGTCGATTATGAAAAGGCAGCATTTTTTATGAGGAGATAGATGATGAATGAACAGGGGAAAGGAACACCAATGAACATGGACCGGAAGGCTCAGTCTGCTGAGGCTTTGGATATAGAACGCCAAAAGATCGTTAAACTATTGGCAGAAATCATCCTTCAGAACGTGCGGAGAAGGTACCTAGAAACTGATTTTGGAGTATGGGGATATAAAAGACCCTCTCGAAGAAAATAAATGTTAAATAATTTTGCTTAAATCGGATTTATTCCGATTTTTATGTAAATATTTAACATGAAAGTCGAAGATGTCTTATTGAAATACCGTGAGCAGGTGCTTACACGCCAAATTCTCCTGAGTTTGCTGAATGACTATCAACGTCCCAATGACAAGATCAGCGAAATGATCAAACAGGGGAAATTGATTCCATTAAAGAATGGCCTTTATATTCCGGGACCGAATTTGCGTATGGATCCACCTAGTCATAAATTAATTGCCAACCATCTTTGGGGGCCAAGTTATGTATCTTTGGATTCTGCACTTTCATATTGGGGGATGATTCCAGAAAAGGTTTTTGAGGTGTTATCCTGTACCACTAAATTGGCCAAGTATTATCAAACGCCTATCGGCCGTTTTCGGTATTACCATGTTGAAGAAAGCTACTACTCTTTGGGAATTAAAAGCATCAAGGTAACGGAAAGGCAGAGCGTACTGATGGCGAGCCCCGAAAAAGCACTCTTTGACCGGATCATCCTCACTTCGGGCATTTTATTGAGAAGTAAATTACAAACTGAATCATTTTTATTTGAAGATCTACGAATGGATGCAGATCAACTTTCCTTGTTGGACGTGCAAATGATGGAGGAATGGTTGAAGTTATCACCTAAAAAGAAAAGCCTTGAATGGTTAATTAGGGTCATTAAAAACAATTGATTATGATGATAAAAGAATGGCTGGCATCCTATGGACCAAAGAATCAAGAACAGGCATTCTCTGCCCTTCGCGAGATTATGCAAGAAGTAGCCTTGGCTGGTCTTCAACGATCTGGATTTTTTGAGAAAGCGGCATTTTATGGAGGTACTGCCTTGCGTATATTTTACGGACTGGATCGATTTTCAGAAGACTTGGATTTTTCATTGCTATCGAGTGATCCTGAGTTTTCGTTAGAACCCTATTTTAAAGGGCTGGTGGAGGAGTTTGCTCATGTTGGGTTGCAAGTTAGTATCAAAGAAAAGAAAAAGACTAAAGGAACTTCGATCGATTCTGCCTTCTTAAAACCGGAAACAGTCTGGAGAGAACTGATCCTAGAAGGAATGGTGCTAGAGGCGGGCTTGGGTGCAATGGTTGGTCTCAAGATTAAATTGGAGGTGGATAGACAACCACCACTGCGTTTTGAAACCGAGGAGAAGCTTCTGCTCAAACCTTACTCTTTTTATGTCAAATGCTTTACCAAATCCAATCTATTTGCAGGAAAAATGCATGCTTTACTATTTCGTAAATGGCAAAATAGGGTGAAGGGTAGGGATTGGTATGACTTAGAGTGGTACATCAGAAAAGGAGTACCATTGAATCTGGATCATTTCCTAGCCAGAGCGCAAGATACAGGCGACTGGACGAATTCAACCATCGAGAAAGAAGAATTACTGGATCTTTTGAAGAAACGTATTGACTCTGTATCCTTGGAGGCGGTGAAGGAGGATATTGTCAAGTTTATTCCAGATAACCAAAAACTTGAAATCTGGTCAAAAAAGTATTTTTTGGAACTGATCGAACAACTTAAGTTTGAATAAGCTCCATACCCGATAAGAAATGTCAATAATTTCATATATAATCGGAATTTTTCCGATTTAATGTTGTTTATTTAACAAATCTATCCTGTTAAAATTATGAAAAAAGGGATTCGATATTTAAGGTTCAGTAATTATGACCAAAGCCGTCACAGCATCGAACGACAAGATTTTATTACCTCGCAATGGACAACTAGTGCAGATGTTGAAATAATCGATACTTTCCGGGACGAGGGTTATAGTGCCAAGACATTCGATCGACCGGATGTAAAAGCTCTATTTTCATTTATCAAAAAGAACCATCGGGAAATTGATTACCTGATTGTTTCTGAACTGACACGCTTTAGCCGGATTACGGGAGATGCGATCAACATGGTCATGAAAATCCAAAAGGAATACGGCATAAAAATCGTCAGTGCAGGCCGGGGCATGGTCTACGATGTTACCGATCACAGTTCTTACTTTATGATGGGACTGGAATTTCTATTGGGTGATTCGGAAAACATCAAGCGGCAGAACGATATCAATTGGGGAATCTATTCTGCTAAGGCTATCAAAGGGAAATACATTCATGGTGGTGCAGCGCCTTACGGTTATGTAAAGGTGAGAAGTGAACGCGAAATGAAGTTGGTGATCGAGGAGGAGGAAGCGCAAATAATCCGGAACATCTATGATTTATTTTTAAAGGATGTCCCCATCTATAAGATTCAGGAAATTGCCATATCTCAGGGTTTCTCGCATACAGGCAATTCTAGCATCCATCGTATTTTAAAGAATCCGCTGTACAGTGGTTTCCAAAAAGTAAAAGCATGGAAAAACAATCCTGGTGGAATGTTTCCGGTAAAAAATGCAGAACCTATTATCGATCAATATTCTTGGAACCGAGCTCAAGAGAAATTCCGGAAAGAAGAACGGACAGTTGTTACTTTGCATGAGGATATCCCACTTCGAGGGTTGTTACAATGTCATTGTGGACGTTATATGACTGGTGCCGCCTCCCGTGGAAAGACAGGACAATATTATTACTACTATCGGTGCCGACTGACCTCGAAGCATAACAATATCAGTGCTATCAAGGCACACGAAAAACTCATCGATATTCTGAAATTAATTAGTCTGCCAGAGGATCTCATTCAAGATGTTCGCACACTGGCCACGGAACTCTTAAACCACCAAGTTAAAGAAGAAAATCAGCGCAAGGAAATTAGAAACAAGGAGCTTGCGGCAGCTGAAAAATCCTTGCGATCGGTCGAGGAGAAATGGATCAATAATAGTATTAATCAGGAGACCTATTCCAGATGGCATAGCGATCTAACGCAAAAAATACAATCGCTAAAACTGAATAAATTTGATCTTGGAAAAGATAAAGAAAGGCTGAAAAAGATACTGAATTCGGAGTTGAATAAGCTCTCGGATCTATCGAAACTTTATGAATCATCCAATGTCATAGATAAGCGTACGCTACTTTCAAGGGTGTTCAATTTGGGGCTCATCATAGATAATGGGAGCTATCGAACTCTCGAAATCAATCCTTTGTTCAATCGTAACTTGCAGAAAATGAGTGAGTTAAACTTGTTAAAAGTGACAAAAAAAGGGATTGAAATGTCTTCAATCCCCTCGGGTGGAGCCGGAGGGATTCGAACCCTCGTCCAAACATAGTATGATTTACGCTTTCTACATGCTTAGCTTCTCTTTGATTGTCGGGAGAGGGAAGGTGAGTCGCTTACCTATACCGTACTCCGTAGTTGCTGTTTCTCGTCCTTACTTAGCAACGTCGCAAGGACCAGTCCTACGATTCGGTGCCTCGGATGTCAAGCGGTAGAACAAAGCTTGACGAGACAAAAGCTAAATCTTAATTCTAAATTAAGCAGCTAAGGCGTAGTTTTCTTCGCCATTTGAAAAGTTGAAAGTTCAGATTAAAGTGCTAGACTAACAATGCACTGCATGCTTACATAACCATCGCTATCCTGTCAATTCCGGTCGACCCCGTTATGTATGGGCAACAAATGTAATCAATTTATATGACTTCAAAAACCCAATTAAGTTTAAATGGATAGGATTTTATAAACATATTTGCTATATTACTGTTTTAAAAGATGATAAGTTAAAATATTGTCCTGATTGAATTAATATTCGTCCACTTTATGGATATTGTTCCTAACAATAACGCTTTTTTAGCAGCAATATAGAAACTCAATTCAACTCAAATTGCACAAAACAGTAAGCAAAATAAGCTTCAATGAATAAATGACAGGGTTTTGATCATCAAGACCTGTAAGAAACAAAATACTGAACTATACAAAAACTATAAACAATGGCTGAGGAAAACAACGCGAAAACAACAGCTACGGAAACTGCAGAAAACAACAGTCCCGTTAAACCTGTAAGAGCCACTACTAGAAAAGCTCCTGCAAAGACAACTCCAGCAAATAAACCAGCTGCGAAAACTCCAACCCCGAAACCTAACCCGACTACTGGAAATTCAGGTGGCGAAGGTGCAGGAACCCGTGCTCGTAAAACTTCTATTCCAAATGTTAAAGTTAGTCCTGTGATTGCTGATACTTCAGCAAAAACTGCCAACAAGAAAACAGCAACAGCTAAAGCTACCCCTGCAAAACCTGCTGCAGCAAAACCAGCAGCAAAATCATCGACTCCTGCAGCTAAAACAGCAAGTCCTGCTAAACCAGCGGCTGCAAGTACTGCAAAAGCTCCGGTAGCAAAATCTACTGCTGCCAAGCCAGAAGCTAAACCTGCTGCAAAGGTAGAACCTAAGGCAGCCGTTCCTACAAAAACGGAAGAGGTGAAAATTGAAAAAGAAGCTTCTTACAAAGAGGAAGTTCCTAACAATAAAACCGTTAAGGAAAACCCGGAGAAAAAACCAAAGGATAAAAAAGCTGACAAGAAACCTGTAAAAGCAAAAGATGAAAAGAAAGCTAAAGACAGCAAAAAGAAGAAAGAGGAAGCTAAGTTAAAAGAGGAGAAGCCAAAGGCGAAAAAAGCTCCTAAGAAAAAAGCGAAAAAAGATTCTGCTAAGGCAAAGGATGAAAAATCTTCTAAAAAAGCGAAAAAGAACGAGGGTAAAACCTTAAAGAAACTTAAAACTGCATTCGCTGAAATTTACCATAAGATTGTTGGTGAAGACAAAGGTAAAAAGAAGAAGAAAAAGAAATAATTGAGGAATCAATCGAAATTGAAAAGGGATGTCCACTTGGATATCCCTTTTTCTGTTTCTTTATTTTTTGCGTATGCTCACAGCATTCTTATGGGCATGTAAGCCTTCCAGTTCCGCCAAAATTTCAACGGTAGAACCGATATGTTGTAATCCTTCCTCAGAAATATGTTGGAAGGTAATCTTCTTGACAAAAGAATCTACAGACACACCTGAGTACGACCTAGCAAAGCCTGAGGTCGGTAGGGTGTGATTCGTTCCGGAAGCATAATCGCCAGCACTCTCAGGGGTTAAATGACCCAAGAATACCGATCCTGCATTCAGCACTTTATTGATCAAGCTTTTCCACTCATTGGTCTCCAAGATCAAGTGCTCCGGAGCGTACAGGTTTGAGAATTCCATGGCTTCTTGAAGAGTATCTGCAATTACCATGTAAGAATTTTGCATCGCTTTCTCCGCCAATTCTTTTCTTGGAAGAACTTCCAATTGTTTCTTCAGTTCTTCCTGCACGGCATCGGTTATTGTTTTCGAGGTTGCCACCAATATCGCTTGGCTGTCGATTCCATGTTCTGCCTGTGCCAATAAATCAGCCGCTACAAAAGCCGGATTGCAACTTTCGTCTGCAATGACCAATACTTCCGAAGGTCCGGCAGGCATGTCTATGCTGACATCCGTCAAGCCTTGGATCAGACTTTTTGCCTTGGTCACAAATTGGTTCCCTGGTCCAAAGATCTTGTTGACCTTAGGGATGGTTTCCGTACCATAAGCCATCGCAGCCACGGCCTGTGCTCCACCAACCAAGTAAATCTTATTGATCTGCAACAGTTTCAAACAATAGGCTACGAATCCATTGATCTTGCCATTGTTTTGCGGAGGTGAACATACCACAATTTCCTTGCATCCCGCAATCCTTGCAGGAACTCCCAACATCAATAGGGTACTAGGCAAAACGGCCGATCCACCAGGAATGTACAGACCTACCTTTTCGATGGGTCTTACCTCGCGCCAGCATTTTACACCGGGCATGGTTTCAACCGTGCGCTCGCGTTTCAATTGGGTCTGATGAAATTTATGGATATTCTGGAAGGCTATTTCCAGAGCGCGCATCTGGTCACGGGATATAGTCGATGCCAAGACATCGATATCATCCTGTCCTAAATATAGCTGCTCAAGATCTACCTTATCAAATTTCTTTGCATATGATTTCAGGGCCTGATCGCCATGCCCCTTAACTTCCTCCATGATATTGAGGACCGTATCTTGAATCGCATGGTTCGGATCGGTGTTCCTATTCACCAATTCCTGGATCTGCTCCTTGCTTAAGTCTTTATATAGATAAGTTTCTAGCATTTTACATAATGATTTTTTCGATCGGCATCACCACAATACCTTGTGCGCCTGCCGCTTTTAGTTTATTGATCTTCTCCCAAAAATCATCCTCAGATATTACGGTATGGACAGCTACCCAGCCTTCTTCAGCCAATGGAACCACCGTTGGGCTCTTTACCCCGTGCAAGAGTTCTGTAATTTGCGACAGGTTCTTTTTCTCCACGTTCAATACCACATACTTCGTTTCCTTTGCACGCAATACAGATTGGATTCTTTGTAAAAGTTCACAGATGATTGGATTTTCTTCCAAACCATCTCTGCCGATCAATATCGCTTCAGAATTTCTAACATCCACGAAAGGTTTCAACCCATTGCTTTTTAAAGTTCCACCGGTCGACACAATATCACAGATAGCGTCACTAAGCCCAAGTCCCGGAGCAATCTCAACCGATCCAGAGATCATTTGGATGTCTGCATTGATCTTATATTCGTCCAAAAATTGCTGTAAGATATTAGGGTAGGAGGTTGCGATGGATTTGCCGTTCAGGTCTTCTAGGCGGTCGATGGTTGAGTCTTTTGGAATGGCTAATTTTAAGGTGCATTTCCCAAAACCTAAACGCTGTAGATACTGAACATTGGACAGGGTTTCCTCAATTACATTTTCTCCAACGAGACCGAGGTCAGCAATTCCCTGTTCTACATAGCCTGGGATATCATCATCTCTTAAGAATAATATTTCAAGGGGAAAGTTGGAAACTGTTGTAATTAATGAGCTTTTATAGTTTTCGAAGTCCAATCCACAGTTTTTAAGCAATTGGACCGATTTTTCGTTTAATCTACCTGATTTTTGGATAGCAATTTTGAGATTTTTCAAAATGTAGAGTTTATGTTGAGTGAAAAAATTATTAACAATAAAGAATCTGGGGGTTACTTGCGCTCCACGTAGAAGCCAATACTAATATCTATCGCCACAATGGCGATGATGCATTACGTATTGATGTGTACAAGCGTTCTTCATTTTAATAATGGAACAAAAGTAATGGATATCACCTTTCTATGCAAGGAAATTATTAAAAAAGAATGCAATAGGGTTTTCGGTCTTCGGCTAGCGTTGTGGGGCCTAAAAATTTTAAAGCATGGACCAACTAAACCAACCTGCGAAAATAATCTGGACGAATAAAAATAACTTCGCTAAGAAACCAGGTGTTCTGGCAAAATAGATGATGGAGAAGATGCTAAGGACAATCGCTGAAACGATAAGTAGGATATGGTCGATTTTCCATAGGTTCCCAAATCGCCGTTGCGCCTCTTCAAAACCATTGGAGTTTTCAATTAAATAAATCCATGTGCTAATATAGAGCACATTCAGCAATAAAGAAAAATAAGCTGCAACGGTCTTGATGATATTCCATGTTCTAGCACTCATGATCAAATTTTAGATACTTAAATTTAACCATAAATTAGTGAATAACCTATCAATCCTCTCCAATTAGCACTTGACTGCTTGCCTAATTAACAAAAAAGCGGACACTAGGCCCGCTTTTCTTGGTCAGCTGATAGAATTCCCGCACATTACACCCTCAATTTTCTATCACTGACCCTATTCACATTATTTAAACTATTTCAAAAATAACTAACCCTCACTATATCCATAATGTCTCCTAAAAATCAAACTTCACTCTTGCACGTATTCCCCATTCTGGAGCATCTGGATGATCTAAATAGTTTAATCTCTTTACCACATCTACACGTAATACCTTAAATATATTCGCTACACCGGCACTTGCCTCCATGTAGGGTTTATTTCCAAACGTAAAGGACATCTGCTCACCTGATCCATTGGTCTGCCAATCATAAACCTGATTGTTCATGCTCGGATTGTTGCTGTCACGTAATCCACCATAAACGCCTTTGAAACTAAATACCTCTCTCAACTTCAGTTTTTTCAACAATGGAACCTTATTGAAAATAAAGCCATTCATATAATACTGTACATTCCAGGAAGCATGATGATCGGAAATGAATTCCATAAAGTTCATCAAGTTATAGGATTGCAATTGATATGCATAAGTCTGGTTTGCACGATGGATGTTCAATACTGGGAAAGGAAGGTTATTCCCAGCGATATAAGTTCCATCTACGTTTATATCAGCATAGCCCAATTGCGATAGGTAGAATCTTTTGAAAATACCCGCAGAGAAGTTATGGTAATTGTATTCTCCTCCGAATACTCCTTTCACGCCCGCGGTATAGTTGAAGGTCATGATCGGGTATTTATTGAAAATTGGAGTCCTGTATAATTTCCCTTGATAGAACTCTTCTTTTGGAGCATATCGGAATCCAACATTAAATTCGGTGCTCTGTAAGTTGTTCACGATCTTATGTGAGCCATCTGCCATCGGTAGGGAATAGGAAAGGACACCTGCTGGCGTTTGTTTCCAAGTTCCCAAACCAGCATTCATCGAGAAGTTATTGCTGAACTCTACCTTATAATCTAAACGGTAAACCTCATTGTACAGATAACTCTTGTTCTCACCACGTTTAAAGGATAGCAAAACGTTGTCCTCTTGAACGAATTCCAGATTCTGTCCAGGGATCTTTGTATCATATGAAGCCGAAACCCTTAAATAATGCTGTGGAAATTTATAGATCGACTTATTGTTCAAAGAATAAGTACCTGCAAGGAAGTATTTCCATTTTTGGTCCTCAAATCCATATGCACCATAACCTTCAGCATAGAAACGCTTGCTCAATTGCTCTGTGGTACGGCCACCAACACGTAAACGGAAACCTTCCACTGGGTTGTAGGAATAAAAGGTATTCACAGGGCCAATTTCAACTGGACCCGCTTGTTTATATCCTGACAGTACCAATGCAGAGATATCCATGAACGTACGGAAGGACGGCATGCTCTGCAAGGAATCAATGTTCGTATAGATCGAACGCTCCGATTTCGATAGCGGTTCTGGCCTTAAGGTTGCCCAATAGCTTTCAGATTTTGTTTCCTCCACTTCTTTCTTCTCCTCTGGAATGACCACATATTTATCCGGTACCGCATAAATGCTGTCTGGACGCACATTGCCATTCACATAATCATTGATCAGTACAACGCGTTTTCCTTTGATACCTTTGCCTTTATTGGTAATGGAGAAATCTATCCCTAAACTTGATTTTGTCAAGTAATACTTGTTGTCATTGGTCTTGTTGAAGCCAAGCTCAATATTCAAGTCCCTAACAAAATTTAAGTTGATCTCGTCACTTACGGTCATTTCAGCGCCTTTAACCGCATAATTCCCATCCAAGGTTACATATAGCTTACCTTTAAACAAAAGGTCGTTTTTATTTCTAGGGAAGAAGCTTAACTCTACCAAAGATTCATTTTCGTTCTTTATCGTATCCGTAATATAAAAACGGTAGAAGGTAGGAGCCGAATTGGCGATTGGGCTCAAGAATTGATTGGTCAAGATGGTAATATTGTTATCATAGATCTCCACCTCATCATAAAGACGGTTGAAATATTTACTTAGACCATCATTGTCAATAAATTTAGGGTCAAATTCAGCCTTACGGTCCGCAATGATATATTGCTTTTTGGCATTGGGATCTTTTCTGAAGTAAACTTTAGAAAATTTCTCCTCCATGTAAGCCGGCAATACATAGTTTGCTGCTGTTTGTGAAGTGTCATCCTTCTCAAACAGGAACTGATATTTTTTGAATACCTTTTTGTTCTTGAACTTTTCATCTAGATTGCTCAATCCCAAACTGATCTTTTCGTATTGGTCGTATTCAGCATAAGCCTGACCGGTCAGACGGTTTTGGTCGCGATGTTGAACCACCTTTCTGATCAATTCTACTGCAGGATTGTTTTTGTTAGAGTATTTACCTCTTTTAGGTGCCCTTACTACGATTTCCTCAATAGAGTTGGCAGGGAACAGCATCACACGGATAGTTTGTTCTTTCTCATCAGCAACAGGATATTCCTCTGGATCAAAACCCACAGAACTGATCTTGATTTTTTTATACTCAGCTGGAATGGTCAGCGTATATTCACCATTTTCATTGGAACTTGTCCCAATATCCTTATTGGCACCCATTACTTTAATGGAAGCATAAGGTATGGCCTCATAGTTGTCTGCGTTCATTACCTTCCCTTTGATGGTAATAAAACTCTGTGCGGACAGGCCTTGGAACGAAAAAATCATTCCGATTAGTATGGTCAAGTAAAATAATCTCGTTTTCATGCTATGACTTTTTGACTTTTTACGATTTGTGTTCAAAAAGTATTGCAAATAAAGATAATATTGATGATTTATTAAATAGGCTTATTGACGATTTGACTTTTTCATGATAATTAGTCAGTAATATTTGGTTGTTTTGACAAATTGTTTACAGGAAGATTTTAAAGCGATTTAAATCTGTGGGAAGTCAATTTGGAATTGTAACAGTTGAGTGATTTTTTCGGACCTGGCTTTGACCTTATTCGAGACACATTCGGAAAATTCGGAATGTGTCTCGAATGAAACTAAGTTCGAAATCGGAAAAAGTGTATCTATTTTAATGATGCAATTTGATGGAGTAGGGCAAAGGCAGGATTTGAATCTTCAAATGAACTCGTAGGCTTAAGTGATTGAACGAATTTAATAAAAAAAGCGGATGCCAAGGCATCCGCTCTTCGTAAAATTTTATCGTTGATGTCTAATCGTAGAATTCTTGATCAAAGCTCTTTCCTTTGTTTTTGTCAGCGTTTGTACTATCAGGAGTAGAATTTCCCTTTTCAGGGTTTTCCTTTGACTTTTTGGTCTTCTTTTGACCAAACTCAGCGACTTCCACAATCCTTGGGATACTACTTTTGGGTGCCATATGGCGTAGTTTGCGGATTTTACGTCTGCGTTTGTAGTTTTTAATGATTGAGCTGTCGCGGTATAGGTTCCAGTTCATGAGTAACACACTGAACAGGACTACTGCAAGACCTATGATCTGCATCCTGCTAACCACATGGTCCGTAAAGAAATGGACCAATATCAGTGCTACGATCGGGTTCACGTAAGCGTAGGTGCTGACTTCGGTAGCTGGACGATATTGCAATAGGAAAATATAACAGCTGAAGGCCAAAATAGATCCCAACAAAGCTAGGTAAACCATGGCTCCCCAGTATTCTAATGGAACGGAATTAAATTCAAAACTTTTATATTCCCCATTCAAAAGTGCAACAGTCGTAAAAGCTATACCAGCAACTACCATCTGCCATGCTGTTTTGACCATGACATTGAGGTCTTCCTCAGTTTCTTTTACAACATTCGGTTCAGCACTCTTTTTGTTCTCTGATTTCTTGTTGTATTTGGAAATTAGTGAACCTACCGTCCATCCAATGGTTCCTACAGTCATGACGATCATGGCAGTAAGTTTTTTGTCATTGTCTCCGTCATTTGCAGAAGCTCCAAAGATTTGCTCTGCAAACAACATGACTACACCGAGGAAACCAAGGATCAATCCCAATAATGTCGGAATGCTGGAAAAGTTTTCTTTCCATTTAGGTTTATCCAAAATAATAAACCATATGGCTGTAGCAGCAGAAAGAATGGATACAATGGCGCTGGAAATGTATTGTTCCGACCAGATGATGGCCGCCATATCGACAAATAGTAAAAGGAAACCGACTAATGCAGCGTCTTTTACAGCACTCTTAATGTAAATCTTATATCCCTTTACCCAACAGTAAAACATCAGCAGTGAACCCGCGATGATAAACCTGATCGAGCCCAAAACAAAAGGAGGGAAAGCGTGCAAGGCTTTCTCAATAAAGAAAAAGGTAGATCCCCAAACGATGTACACCACCAAGTAGGCAAAGATGATTATGCTGCCTGATGGATTTGATGATTTTACCATGGTATTTTTTAGTCCTTAGCAGGAATTACTAATTTATTGTCTTCTTTTACGGTCTCCAGAACGATTGTAGTTCTTGTGGAAATAATGCCTTCTATCTTGCTGAGAGTGTTGCGCATAAGGTCAACAAGTCCCGCAGAATCATTGGTCCTTACTTTGATTAAGTAACCATCCTCACCAGCTATATCATGTACCTCCAATACTTCTGGTATTTCGGCCAAAAGTAAGCCTACTTTTTGTACGCCGATGATATCCTGAGTCTTGATAAAAATAAAGGAAAGCATTTTTTGGTCCAATGCAACAGGGTTGATCCTAGCATTATATTGTAGGATAACTTCTTTCTGCTCCAGTTTTTTTACCCTTTCTAAGATCGCTGAAGGGGCCATGCCGAGTTCACGGGCAATATCAGCATTGTTCGTGCGGGCATTGTCCTGCATGATCCGGATTATCTGAAGATCAATTTGATCCAAGGAAATTTCTAGTTTCGCCATAATGCCGCAAATATCGGTAAAGCCGAATTAAATTCAAAGAAATAAGCTAAAAAAAGAATATTATTCAGTTGATTATGACTTTAATAAGATAGGAAGGATTTTTTGGA
Source organism: Sphingobacterium sp. NPDC055431 (assembly GCF_053644255.1). NCBI lineage: Bacteria > Pseudomonadati > Bacteroidota > Sphingobacteriia > Sphingobacteriales > Sphingobacteriaceae > Sphingobacterium > Sphingobacterium sp. NPDC055431. The sequence goes on along the minus strand of NZ_JBSHLH010000007.1, from coordinate 92,068 downwards.
GTTGAAAATTGGCGTTTTTGCACAAAATATTGTTGCTGAGGCTTATACGAATATAGTCAAATTAGACTATATATGGAAATATATGTTTATGACTTATAATTAATGAAACAATGCGTAGTTTTGTTATTCAATCTATCTTATCGTGTCAGTAGAGTTAAAATTAGCAGCCTTAGCTGAATCCCTAAAGGGGGATTTCTTTTATGATGAAAATATAGCATCCCATCAGACGATGCGTTTAGCCTATTCCACAGATGCCTCGGTGTATCAGGAATTACCATTGGCGGTCTGTATTCCCCAACAAATAGAAGATTTGAAGACCTTGATCCGGTTTGCAAATGAAAATCACATTACCTTGATTCCAAGAACGGCCGGTACCTCCTTGGCAGGTCAGGTTGTAGGGGCAGGTATTGTTATCGATATTTCTAGATTTTTCAATCAGATATTGGAAGTAAATCAAGGGGAGAAATGGGCGAGGGTTCAACCCGGGGTAATCCGTGATGACCTAAATGCCTATTTGAAACCATTTGGACTGATGTTCGGACCTGAAACCTCCACAGCCAGCAGGGCTATGATCGGAGGAATGATCGGAAATAATTCATCCGGATTGCATTCAATCGTTTGGGGAGATACGCGTCATAACCTATTGGAAGCTAATATGCTATTGGACGATGAGTCAGAAGTGCTTTTTAAGGAACTGAATGAAGCTGCCTATTTTGAAAAGCTTTCGTTAAAATCCCGTGAAGGTGATATTTACAGGAACCTGAACGAACTATTGACCAACAAAGAAAACCAAGAAGCTATACATGCTGGATATCCTAAATCGGAAATAACCCGTAGGAATACGGGCTATGCGCTGGATATGCTGTCAGATAACAGTCAGCCCTTCAATCTATGTAGACTATTGGCCGGATCGGAAGGGACCATCGGCATCATCACCGAGGCTAAAATTAAGCTGATGCCTTTACCAGCAAAAGAAATTGGCCTTTTATGTGTTCATTTCGACGATATGGTGGAATGTATGAAAGGAAATGTAATTGCCTTGAACAATAATCCAGAAGCATCTGAATTGGTAGATAAATATATTTTAGATTTTACAGTTGGGCATCCAACATATCAATACAACCGTTTTTTTATTGAAGGAGATCCTGAGGCCTTATTGATCGTTGAATTCAGGGGCAATAGCCAGGAAGAGATAGCCTTAAAAGCGGAGCGTTTGGTTGTTGAGTTAAAAGCAGCCGGTTTGGGCTATGCTTATCCATGGATCACTGGGGTTGAAAAGACCAATTTGGTTTGGGACGTACGTAAGGCTGGTTTGGGATTGATCCGGAACCTCCCTGGCGATTCTCAACCTGTGAACCTGATTGAGGACTGTGCAGTTTCCCCAGAGGATCTGCCGGCCTATGTATCCGATATACAAGTGCTGTTGAAGGAAGAGCAGGTGCATGCTTCATATTATGCGCATGCTGGTGCAGGTGAACTGCATATTGAACCTTTTATCAATCTAAAAACGGCCGAAGGAAAAAAGCAATTCCGTCGTATTTTGGAGAAAACTACGGATTTGGTATTGAAGTATAATGGTTCATTGAGTGGTGAACATGGTGATGGTAGATTACGGGGTGAATTTATTGGAAAAGTTCTAGGAGATAAGGTATATCAACTTCTGTTACAGGTTAAAAACATTTTTGACCCAAACAATGTGTTTAACGCTAAAAAGATTGTAGATACCCCTCCAATGGATACCCATCTGCGTTATGACCAGGTGACTGATGCCAAGCAGATCAAGACATATTTTGATTTTACGAAGAATGAAAGCATCCTACGTTTGGCCGAAAAATGCTCGGGTTCCGGAGACTGTAGAAAAACAGAGATAACTGGTGGGACCATGTGTCCATCTTTTATGGCTACTAGGGATGAGAAAGATACCACACGTGCTAGAGCAAATATGCTTCGTCAATTCCTGACCAATTCAACACAGAGCAATCGATTTAATCATGAGGAGATAAAAGAGGTCATGGACCTTTGTTTGAGCTGTAAAGGTTGTAAAACGGAATGTCCATCCAGCGTGGATATCGCGAAGATGAAGGCAGAGTTCCTACAGCATTATTATGATGCGAATGGAAGTCCTTTTAGGGCGAAGCTGATTGCCAATTTTACTGAATCCCAAAAACTGGGGTCTATGGTTGCTCCAATCTATAATTTCTTTGCAACAAATAGTTTTACCTCAAGTATCATTAAATCTGTGGTTGGTTTTGCGCCTGGAAGATCCTTGCCAAAGGTGCATGGAACTACCTTCAGCCAGTGGGCATCAAAACAACCTAATACCACAAGTACACGTAAGGTTTTCCTGTTCAGTGATGAGTTTACCAATTACAACGACACGGAAGTTGGGATAACCGCCTATAAGTTATTAACCGCTCTGGGATATGAAGTTATCGTTCCTAAGTTAAAGGAAAGTGGTAGGACCTATCTGTCGAAGGGATTTGTCAAGAAAGCAAAAGAACTTGCTAATCAGAACGTTGACTTAGCTTCGCAGGAAGTGAGTGCAGAAAGCCCTCTGCTAGGGATTGAGCCTTCTGCTATCATAACCTTTAGAGATGAATATCCGGATTTAGTCGATGATTCTAAACGAGAAAAAGCGAATACATTGGCAAAGAATGCCTTAATGATCGATGAGTTCTTGGTTCGAGAAATGAAAGCTGGTAGGATTCATCCAGAGCAATTCACGGCAGAACCACAAAAAATAAAGTTGCATGGTCACTGTTATCAGAAAGCCTTCAAATTGGTGGATACTACCAAGGAGTTTTTATCCTTTCCTTCCAATTATGAGGTGGAAGTGATACCTTCAGGATGTTGTGGAATGGCAGGTTCGTTTGGCTACGAGAAGGAACATTTTGATGTTTCGCAGAAGGTTGCTGAACTGGTCTTATTCCCAACTTTGCGTAAAACAGGTGGGGAATACCTTATTGCAGCAGCAGGAACAAGCTGTAGGCATCAGATCAAGGATGGTTTGCAGCGAAAATCCTTCCATCCTGTGGAGATCATTTATGATGCTTTGATCAAGAAATAATAAACAAAAACGATATTTTATTGTATTAAAAGTAAACATATTAGATTATGAAAAAGATAACAACTATAGCTTTGCTGGTTTCTACAGCGGTTTGGATGGGTTCATGTGGTAACTCTAACAAAACCGAAGGTGGTTCGGGTGATTCCACAGGTACAACGGCTTCTACCGCTTTGAAACCGATGACCAATACCACTGATGGAAGTCTGTTGCACCTTTATTTTGATTTAACAAATCCGAACCCAACGGACTCTTCCATCGTTTATGAAGCTAAAGCAGAATACAATAATGAGCCTGTAGGTTTTACTGTTGAAGTATTAAAAACCATTGATGCCGGTATTGATGCACAAGGTAAACCAGATGAAGAATTGGGATTTAAGAAAGGATCTGTAAGGATTACCTCAAATGGTGCAGCTTCAGATAATTTCGTAAAATCATTGGGAACATTGTTCAATTTGCCTACCGATGGCAAAATGACCACTACGACCTTGGAGCCTTTGGTTTTTTCATCTAACAAGGATAAAGTAGACCTTTCTAAGCCTGGAACCTATAGTTTCAAGTATTTCTTTGATAACGGTTCAGGTAAAGAAGCTGAGATTTTTGGTTATGTTGATACTTACAAACAATCCTTCGAACTTGGTGAAAAAGATTCGACCAATCGTGCAGCATTAATTTCTGCATTTGAAGGTAAATAAAATTTATTTAGTGTATTTTAGAGGATCAGTTAAAAGCTGGTCCTTTTTTATGCAATTACACTACGTACGATTAATATTTTGCCTGTTTATCTTAGTCCTTAGCGGTAATCAATGTCTTGCTCAAGAAGTCCTTCATGGCGAACGTGTTGCTAAGGGAAAAGTAAGCGATCCTGCATTGGATGAAATTTCAGGCATAATTTCTTCCATCAATAACCCCGGTATGTTTTGGGTGCATAATGATAGTGGCGATGATGCTAGGGTATATTTAATTGATTCCGCTGCAAACCTTATGTGCAGTTATCAACTAGATGGGGTGGAGGCAATTGATATTGAGGATATTGCTTGGGTGGAACTGGACGGACAGTCCTATGTGGTTTTGGGGGATATTGGTGATAATTTGGCCAAAAGAACCCAATTATCTCTATATATCTTTCCTGAACCCGTTTTGAAACCGGGAGTGACGTTTGATTCTATTTCAAGGTCTGCAATTTCGATCAAGCATTTAAAATATCCTGGTAAAGCCAGGGACGCTGAGGCAATTTTTATAGATCCCTTGGATAAACAATTCTATTTAGTTTCAAAAAGGGAGCTTAGGTCCAGTCTTTATTCTGCTGAAATCTTCAAGGGGAATCAAGATACCTATATCCTCAAACCTATCTTAAGTTTTCCATTCACATTTATTACAGCTGCAGATATTTCTCCAAAAAGGGATGCTGTAGTTATGAAAAATTTAACAAGTATATTTTATTGGCCTTTAGCTAGTAAAGCACCATTGATTGAAGCGCTGAAGAAGCAGCCGCTACCTATTCCTTATGAGCCAGAACCTCAAGGGGAGGCTATTTCTTTTGACCGAAAATCAGACGGAATTTTTACAATCAGTGAGCGTCCATTCGGCCTAGACTCGTATCTTTATTATTATCATATATCTAAACACTAAATCTCATGAGAATCATTTTATCCCTACTGACTATCTTCCTAAGTTCCGGGTTAGTTCAGGCGGCAAAGGTGGATACCATTGCAGTACACAGTGCTGCCATGAACAAAGCAATCAAAACAGTCGTTATTCAACCAGAGGGATCAAAGAAGAAAGACCTGCCTACCTTATATCTTTTGCATGGCTATTCAGGGAATTATGGAGATTGGATAAATAAGGTTCCGGCGATCAAGGAATTGGCAGATCACTATGGAATATTGATTGTTTGTCCTGATGGTGGTTTTGGCAGTTGGTATTGGGATTCAGAAATTGATCAAGATTTTAAATATGAGACCTTTGTGGCGAAGGAGTTGGTCAATTATATCGATGGAAAATATCCTGTTATCAAAGATCGCAGCAAACGTGGAATCACTGGATTGAGCATGGGCGGACATGGAGCTTTATATTTAGCCATTCGCCATCAAGATACCTTTGGTGCGGTAGGAAGTACCGCTGGAGGGGTGGATATCCGTCCTTTTCCTAATAATTGGGATATGGCAAAAAGGATAGGGTCGTATGATCAAAATCCTCAAGTGTGGGAGGGTCATACTGTGATGGAATTGACGCACTTGATTAAGCCGAAGTCTTTAGAGATTTTCATTGATTGCGGGACAGAAGATTTTTTTTATGATGTAAATGCAAAATTCCATGAAAAATTAACCTACTTAAATATTCCACATCGATATTTAAGCATGCCAGGGGCCCATAATTGGGATTATTGGAGCAAATCAATTCAATACCAATTGATATTTTTTCAGGACTTCTTTTCTAAAGTATAGGATTATGACTTTTTTGGATAAATTATTTGCTAGATTGAATAATATTAATAAATTTGGACTTTATACGAGATTATAAACCTGTAAAAGCCATTTTGTTGTTCAGAATGGCTTTTTTAATTTTGACCATGATTTTTAACCTAAAGCGAATGAAATCGCTATCCCAATGCATGAGCATCAGTCTCATCGTGCTGTTAGTTTTTGTAAGTGATTTGACGTTGGCACAGGAAAAATTAACCTTAAGCGGTTATGTTCGTGATGCTAATTCAGGTGAAAGTTTAATTGCAGCAGTAATAAGAGTGAGGGCGCTTAATTTAAGCACTTATTCAAACAACTATGGATTCTACTCGATCAGTTTGCCGGAAGGTAAGCATGAGATTGAAATATCATATGTAGGATATGCAAGCAAGGATGAACAGGTGGAAGTCAATGAATCTAAACGCCTTAATTTTGAGTTAGTGTCTAACTCAAGTGTAATTGAGGAAATTGTTGTAACTGCTAAAAAGGAGGATGACCATGTTACTTCTGCGCAAATGGGGAATCTGAAATTCAGCATGGAGGAACTGAAGAATATACCAGTCCTGTTTGGTGAAAAGGATGTGTTGAAAAGCATTCAATTGCTTCCGGGAGTATCTCCTGGGGGTGAAGGCAGTTCTAATTTCTATGTGCGCGGTGGCGGAGGGGACCAAAATTTAATCCTATTGGATGAGGCAACTGTTTATAACGCATCTCATTTAATGGGTTTCTTCTCTACTTTTAATTCTGATGCCATCAAGGATGCAAACCTGTTTAAAGGGGGGATTCCCGCTCAATATGGCGGTCGTATTTCTTCGGTAATGGATATCAGTATGCTGGACGGAAACAACAAGAAGTTCAGTGGGGAAGGTGGAATTGGGTTAATTGCATCTAGATTGAAGTTGGAAGGACCGATTGTAAAAGATAAAAGCTCCTTTATGATCAGTGGGCGACGGACCTATGCGGATCTGTTCTTGAAGCTTTCTCCGGATGAAAAGGCTAGTCAAAGTAAATTATATTTCTATGACCTGAATGCCAAATTCAACTATAAATTGAATGATCGCAATACTATCTATCTATCGGGTTATTTTGGAAAGGATGATTTAGGATATTCAGATCTATTTGCCTTCGATTGGGGTAATTCTACAGCCACAGTGCGCTGGAACTCCATCATCAATCCGCAATTGTTTAGCAATACTTCCTTAATCTATAGCGATTTCGCCTATCACGTTAATGTAAACAGTGATGATTCTAAGTTCAGGATTGCTTCCAAGATCAGGAACCTAAACCTGAAACAAGACTTCTCATATTACTCCAATGATAACAGTACCATTCGATTTGGGGTCAACCTTTTGCGTCAGGAAATCCGTCCTGCCAGCATCAGTGCAGTAGATGAATCATCAGATATCAACAGTATTGAAATTGAAAGAAGGCAGGGCATTGAGGCTTCTGCATATATATCCCATGATTGGAAACCTTTTGAAAAGCTCTCCTTGATCTATGGCGTAAGATTCAGTGATTTCATGGTCATGGGTCCAGGTACATTCTATGAATTTAATGAGGAAGGCGACGCAATTTCCGAATCTTATTATGAGTCAGGGATTGCCAAGCATTATTTCAATATTGAACCGAGATTATCTCTTTCCTACGCATTCAATTCCAGCAATAGCATCAAAGCCAGTTTCAATAGGATGTCGCAGAATTTGCACCAATTGACGAATACGACGGCGAGTTTACCGACCGATCAATACATGGTCAGCAGTATGAACGTAAAGCCACAGATCGCTGATCAAGCGGCATTGGGTTACTTCCGTAATTTTAAGGATAATACCTATGAGTTTTCAGTAGAGGCCTATTATAAATATATGCACAACCAAATTGACTTTAGAAATGGTGCCGACCTGCAGGCTAATAAGCAATTGGAAGGGGAACTGTTGTATGGTGTCGGTCGTTCTTATGGAACAGAATTTCTCTTAAGGAAGAGAAAAGGGAAATTCAGTGGCTGGTTGGGCTATACACTTTCAAAGAGTGAAAGACAATTCGATGAAATCAATGATGGTGCTTGGTTTGATGCTAGGCAAGACCGTACCCACGATATTTCTTTGGTTGGTATTTATCAGTTGACCAAAAAATGGACCTTGGGAGCAACTTTCGTTTATTATACTGGAAATGCTATTACTTTCCCAAGTGGCAAGTATCAAATTGACGGAAGGACCATGTTCTATTATGCAGAGCGTAACGGTTACAGGATGCCTGATTATCATCGTTTGGATCTATCAGCTACCTATGAGCCTAAAAAGGAGAACAAGAAATTTCATTCAAGCTGGTCATTCGGTGTGTATAATGCCTATAACCGCAAGAATGCCTATGTAATTGATTTTAGGGAAAATAAAGAAAATGCAAATATCACTGAAGCCTATAAAATAGCCTTGTTTGGCGCTATTCCTTCAGTAACTTGGAACTTTAAATTTTAAGATGATGCAAAAGAGATCGCTATATAGTTTGTTCATTTTATCTTTTATACTCTTATTCAGTAGTTGTGAAGAGTTGATCGATGTAGACCTCAACGAGGTCAATCCGCAGATTGTGATTGTTGGGGATATGAACAACGAGGAGAGTACGCATGAAGTTCTTGTCACAAGAACAGTTGATTTTGATGAGCCTAGACCTTTTGAGCCTGTTCTGGATGCTTCTGTTTTTATCCAATTGGGAAACGGCAGGACCTTTAGGTTCAACTCTGTTGGAGAAGGACGATATGCAAACTCCAATATGCCAATTTCTGTTGGCGAAACTTACACCTTGACCGTAAGTGTTGATGGCAAAGAATATAAATCAACGACAAAGATGTTGCCTTATATTGAAGTAGAATCGATCGGGGTCAATCAGGAGACCCTTTTTAAGGAGACCTATTTCTTTTTGAACTTTAAGTTTTATGATCCGGAAGGAGAGGAAAACTATTACCGTTACAGCATTAAGATCAATGATGGTCCGTTTAAGTCAAATTCAGTATTCTCTGACAAATACAATAATGGTAATGAAGTCACCCACCAATTGGGCCGGGAATATGGCAATGAGATCAAGCCTGGAGATAAATTATTGGTAAGAAGGTATGTAATCAGTAAGGAATCCTTTAATTATTGGTCTGAATATATGTCCACTAACCCTGGTAGTGCTTCTCCAGGTAACCCAAGCTCAAATATCAGCAATGGTGCATTGGGTTATTTCAGCGTTAGCAGTGCGAGGGATTATACAGTTGAAATCGATAAGGCCTCAGAAGGATAGGGTCTTAAATTGAAAACCTCTTGCTAAGAGGGTATCAATGCTTTTTGGTAAAGCATATTTCACATTATCAATGGCTTTTAAATTGTCATGAAAGACAATGATGCTGCCATTTCTTGTAAAGTCAACACAATTCTCATAACATTGTTCGGGGCTGATCCGATAATCGTAATCACCCGTTAGAACATCCCACATGATGATTTTATAATCTTTTGATAAGATCTTCATTTGGGATTTTTTGGCTCTACCGTAGGGTGGTCGGAATAAAGGTGTTTTTGTCAAGGCATTACACTTGGCAATATTGTCCAGATATAGTTGGTTGTCTGTGTCCCATCCTTTTAAGTGGTTGTAGGTATGGTTTCCTACCGCATGGCCTTCCTCAAGGATCCTTTGAAAGATATCCGGATGCTTTTGGACATTTTCTCCTACGCAAAAAAAGGTCGCCTTGATGTTTTTTTCTTTCAAACAATCCAGTATCCAAGGGGTGATTTCAGGAATTGGACCGTCGTCAAATGTTAAGTAAATATTATTTCTTTCTTTTTCTTTTCTCCAAATCGCTTGTGGATACACGTAATTGAGGATAAAAAAAGGGCGGACAAAATGCATATTGTTTCGATCGGATATTTTTACAAATTTAATCAAAGTTTTAACAATGGATTAGCATAAGTTTTTTGAATATGCGAAAGCTTGCCGAGTACTTTCAACTATCCCAAAAGGAGCAAAGAGGGATGTTGTTTTTGATCTGTATCTTATTTCTGCTCTTTCTCGCCCATATCTTCCTTCCTATATTCTATCCTAAAAAAGAGATTACCCTACGAATTGAACATTTCCATGTAACGGAAAGGGCAGAGCCTCAATACGAGGAAGGATCTTATGTAGAAAAGGGACCTGTATTAAGGAAAAAGCCCAAGACGGAATTGTTTCTGTTTGATCCGAATACCTTGGATAAAGCAGGTTGGCAGAGGCTAGGTCTGAGCAGCAAACAGGCTCAGGTAATTATCAATTACAGAAATAAGGGTGGGACCTTTTATGACAGGGAAGACCTGAGGAAAATTTACTCGCTGAGCGATGAGAAAGTAGAGGAGATATTGCCCTTTGTGAGGATGCCTGAGTTGAAAAGAAGGGAATACAAGGAGAAATTTCCTAGGTATGATAGAAAGGAGTTTGCGAAAAAGGAGAATCGGATTCTAGAGGTCAATAGTTCGGATAGTTTGGCGTTTATGGAATTAAGAGGTATCGGTCCAGCCTTTTCTAGACGAATAGTTCGATTCAGGGAAGCTTTGGGCGGTTATGTTAAACTGGAACAGCTTGCAGAGGTCTATGGTCTACCGGAAGAGACCTATCAGAATATTTTACCCTACCTTAGGATTGATACCAGCTTGGTCAAAAGACTTTCGATAAACCATATTAGCCAAAATGATTTAGGTAAACATCCCTACGTTAAATACAAAAGAGCACAGACAATCATCAATTATAGAAAACAGCACGGTGCATTTAAATCTAAGGAAGATTTAAGGAATGTTCATTCGTTGGATGAAGAATTTTTCCGTAAAATTGAACTTTATTTGGATTTTAGATAGCATCGATGATTGAAGAACAACTGAAGACCTATATACGTGATATTCCTGATTTTCCGCAGCCAGGGATCGTGTTTAAAGATATTACTCCATTATTGCAACAGCCTGAGATAGTAAAACTAGCGGTCCAGGAGTTTGCGAAAAAACTAGAAGGAATTGAGATTGATGTCATTGCCGGAATTGAAAGCAGAGGCTTTTTATTCGGGTTCCTTTTGGCACAAGAGCTCAATAAACCTTTTGTACCCATTCGTAAGCAAGGGAAATTGCCCTTCCATACCATTTCTGAATCGTATAAATTAGAGTACGGACAGGCAACGATAGAAATGCATGAGGATGCCATTCAACAAGGTACCAAAGTATTGATGCATGATGATCTGCTGGCTACCGGCGGGACAGTAGTTGCGGCAAGTAAGTTGGTGGAAAAGTTAGGCGGAGTGATCACAGGTTATTCTTTTGTGATCAGTTTGGATTTCCTTCAAAGTGCTGGCAGATTGACCCGATTCAGCGAGAATATCATCTCACTGGTTCATTATGAGGATTAATTAAAACAATCTAGCCCTTTATGGGGTTATTGGATTAGACGACGCTTATACACAAAAAAAGGCTCGAAACAGTATTGTTTCGAGCCTTTATGTTTGGACGCATTAAAACTCGCCTTGGACTTTGTAATAATTTTCTCCCATAACCTTTACATGCTGATTCTTTTCAACCAGATAAAATTTATCCTTTTCATAAACTAGGAATTCAGAAGTCTTATACAAGGTGTTTCTTACTTCCTTTTCTATAGAAATCATTTCTGCATTTCCTTCCTTGTTTAATTTAATCCGAACACAGGATAGATCTAACTCAGGATTAGTGAAACTATATTGGATTAAGGAGTCAGTGGAATCTACTTTTACAAAACCAGCATAAGCTGGTTTGTTCAAGTCTATGGCTTGAAAGCTTGAGAGCTCAATTTGCCAATCCTTGATCTTTAGATTTTTTGTTTCCTCTTGGTCGTCCTTTTTAACAGTTTTATTGATTTCTGGGTTTATGGATGCTAAAGAGTCTATTTCCTTTTGGAAAAAGGCTGGGATGTCAAAATACTTTTCTGGACTGCTAGGGTCCTTCTTCACTTGGTTGCCATTGCTGCAACTAGAAAAAGCAGCAGTAATGATTACTGCCGCCAAGATTTGAATATTTTTTATGTTAATATACAAGGACATCTCCTGTCATTTCGGTAGGAATTGGCAAGTTCAACAGTGCTAATACGGTTGGAGCAACATCACCAAGCTTACCATCCTTAATGTTTTTAAATTGACTGTCAATCAAGATACAAGGAACTAAGTTGGTTGTATGTGCCGTATTTACAGAGCCATCTTCATTGATCATGAACTCAGAGTTACCGTGGTCTGCCAGAATAATAAAGGAATAACCGTTATTGATTCCAGTTTCAATCACTCGCTTGGTACAAGCATCAACCGTTTCAACTGCTTTTACCACCGCTTCAAAAACTCCAGTATGGCCTACCATATCAGGGTTTGCAAAGTTGAGGCAGATGAAGTCTGGACCGTTTTCTTCCATATCCTTACAGATAGAGTCGGCAATGATATTGGCACTCATTTCAGGTTGTAAGTCATAGGTAGCAACCTTAGGAGAAGGAATCAATAATCTTCTTTCACCTTCAAACTCGTTTTCACGACCGCCCGAGAAAAAGAACGTAACGTGTGGATATTTCTCAGTTTCAGCAATCCTAACCTGTGTTTTATGTTGTAAGGACAAGGTTTCTCCTAAAGTCTGTGTTAGATTGTCTTTTTGGAAGATCACTTTCACATCCTTAAAGGTGTCATCATAAGAAGTCATGGTCACATAATACAAGTTCAGTGGATGCATATCGTATTCCGGAAATGCTTGTTGCGTGAGGGCAACAGTGATTTCACGACCACGATCTGTACGGAAATTATAACAGATAACTACATCACCTTCTTGGATGGTAGCTTTTGGAAGTCCATTCGCATCCACCATTACGATTGGTTTCAGGAATTCATCTGTTACACCTTGGCTATACGATTGCTCAATCGACTCAACAAGGTTGTTAGAAGGGATACCGATACCTTTGGTCAATAGGTCATAAGCTTGTTTTACTCTTTCCCAACGATTATCACGGTCCATTGAATAGTATCTACCAATTGCGGAAGCAATTGTTCCTACTGAATGTTTCAAGTGATTGTCAAGATCAGTAACATAGCCAACACCACCGTTCGGGTCTGTATCACGACCATCTAAGAAAGCATGGATAAACACTTGCTCATTAGTAAGGTTTGCATCCTGAGCGGCATCCGTTAAAGCCTTTAAGTGTTCAATATGTGCGTGTACCCCTCCATCAGACAATAAGCCGATGAAATGTACTTTTTTGTTGTTTGTTTTTGCATAATTGAAAGCAGCTTGTATTGTAGGGTCAATTTTGAAGACACCTTCTTGAGCGGCTTTGTTGATCCGTCCTAATTCTTGGTATACGATTCTACCAGCACCTAAGTTCATGTGTCCAACTTCAGAGTTGCCCATTTGACCTGCAGGTAAACCTACGGCTTCGCCAGATGCTTCAAGTTTGGAGTTAGGATAGGTTGACAGCAAATAGTCTAAAAAAGGAGTGTTAGCGGCTATTACAGCGTTTGAATTATCATTTTTTCCGTAGCCTAGTCCATCCAGGATCAGTAGTGCTACTTTTTTATTTTCAGAACTCATTACACAAATATACTTATAATTCATAAAAATATTAAGGAATGGGGCTGTATAGTTTGTATTGCAACAAAATAGTGAATATGTATTTTTAACAAGGATTGGCATAATTTTCGCTGAATGTTCCTCGGAAAATGAATTTAATGTTTAGTAGCTGTTATCATGCATAATATGCTGCTTTTGACTCCAAGTCAATTATGATAGAAATGAGGAATGGTTATTGGAAAAAAATAAGGCAGATTGCTTTTGCAATGCTGCTTTTGCCGTTTCTATTGTTCAGTAGTTTTCAATCTGACGTAGGATTAGAAATATTAGGGGCATTGAAAGCGAATAACGCAAAGAATGTTGCTAACTTTTTTGGACAGAATGTTTCCTTATCCATCAAGAATGATTCGGGGTATTATTCCAAGTTCCAAGCTGAGGTAATCCTGAGTGATTTCTTTCGCTTGACCAAAACTTCCGAAGTGAAACAGGTTCAGCGGACTAACAGCAGTAACAACAGTTTTTATATAGTCTATCAAATCAAGACAAACCAAGGTTCTTACCGTGTTTTTGTCAAGTTAGTTCAATCGGGGGGAGATGCCCAAATCAATGAACTTCGAATAGAATAATCTTCAGTTTTTCGTATTTAAGTTTCCATATAAATATATTTTTATTCATCTTCGCTTAATTTTAAATTGTAAATGGAGAGAGAATTCAAAGATAAACTAGTACATTTTGTTCAAGAGGCCCTTGTGGAAGATGTAGGAGCAGGGGATTATACCTCATTATCTACGATAAAAGAAGAACAATTAGGAGAGGCTCAATTATTAGTCAAAGAGGAGGGTGTCCTTGCAGGGGTAGAAGTGGCTAAAGAAATATTTTCTCAAATTGACCCAACCATAGAATTTACGCAGCTTATCGCTGATGGCGACTCTGTAAAATACGGAGATATAGCCTTTAAAATAAAAGGTAAAATCCATACTATTCTTAAAGGAGAACGTTTGGTTCTCAATATCATGCAGCGAATGTCTGGTATTGCTACCCAAACTGCTCAATATGTGAAGGCCATTGCAGGAACTCATGCAAAGGTATTGGATACCCGTAAAACAACTCCCTTGTTGAGGTTTTTGGAGAAAAAAGCTGTTGAAATTGGGGGAGGTTCCAACCACCGTTTCGGTCTATATGATATGATCTTGATCAAGGATAATCATGTGGATTATGCAGGTGGTATCTCCGCTGCGGTTAATGCAGCCTTTGATTACAAAAAACAAAACCAATTAGATATTGCTATTGAAGTAGAAGTCCGAAATTTTGAGGAATTAAATGAAGTGCTAAACCTTCCGGCTGTTGATCGTGTTATGTTAGATAACTTCAGTCCAGCACAAGTGAAGGAAGCTGTTGATTTAGTTGATGATAGATTGGTTACAGAAGCTTCTGGCGGGATCACTTTAGAGACGATTGCTGAATATGCGAAAACCGGTGTAGATTTTATCTCTGTTGGAGCATTAACGCATTCGGTCAAAAGTCTGGATTTAAGCTTAAAAGCAAAACTTATTTAGTAAATTGCTGTAAATGATATCAATATACCTTGTTGGAATTGTCATATTAGCATATCTTTTCGGTTCGATCCCTACTGCGGTATGGTTTGGACAGGCATTTTATGGAGTAGATGTACGTGAATACGGAAGTGGAAATGCCGGTGCCACCAATACCTTTCGTGTATTAGGCAAAAAGGCGGGGTCCATTGTGATGTTTGTCGATATCTTAAAGGGCTGGACAGCCACTAATTTACCATATTTATTAGATGCCACGATTGTAGGAAACCATGATGCACCTCAATTTGTCAATGTACAGTTGGCCTTGGGGGTAATCGCTGTATTAGGGCATTTATTTCCGATTTTCGCAGGGTTTAGAGGAGGGAAAGGTGTTGCAACCTTATTTGGTATGGTCCTAGCGATCCATTGGCCAGCAGCGCTGGTATGTGTGTCAGTCTTCATCGTCGTACTCCTAGTTACCCATTATGTATCCTTGAGCTCCATTATGGCCGGCTTTGCCTTTCCATTTAGTGTAGCATTTATTTTTAAGACGACCGTTCCTTCCATTCTCCTATATGGAATCGCTATTTGTGCCCTCATTCTGGTCACTCACCAAAAAAACATTGAAAGACTTCTCAAAGGCAAAGAATCCAAAATATATTTATTCAAGAAAAAAACACAGGATTAAACTTTTGGGTACAAGTTTTGTTTAATACTTCAAGATAATTTAAATGTATTAGATAAACTAAATCAAGAACACTTATGAAACGAATAACAAAATACGCCTCCATGCTGCTCTTAGGAGCTACTTTGGTAGGTTGTGCCACTTCCGCTATTACCGGGCGAAAGTATCTTAAATTGGTAGACTCTCAGACTATCAATAATCAAGCTGCATTGGCATATAAAGATTTTTTAAGTAAAAATAGCTCTAAAGTTGAAACCGGTTCAGCTGCTGCTACTCAAGTAAAACGCGTGGGTAACAGAATTGCAGCTGCTACAAACGAATATTTGAGGCAGATTGGGGCTGCTGATAAATTCAATTTCAACTGGGAATTCAACCTGATTGAAAGTGATCAAGTGAATGCTTGGTGTATGCCAGGAGGTAAAGTTGCAGTTTATACAGGTATCTTACCAATCGCAAAGAACGATGCCGGATTAGCTACCGTAATGGGGCATGAAATTGCTCACGCAATTGAGGAGCACTCAGTATCTCAAGTATCCAATGCAATGGCTGCTCAGTTTGGAGCACAATTATTAAATGCTGCCGGAACGATCAGTAACAGTAGATATACTGGTTTATTCAACCAGATTTATGGTATTGGTTATCAAGTAGGGTCATTGAAATTCTCAAGAAACGATGAATTAGCAGCTGATAAAGCTGGTCTTATCTTGATGGCAATGGCAGGTTACAACCCACAAGAAGCTGTAGCATTCTGGGAAAGAATGTCTCAAGGCAAAAAAGGTGGAAACCCAGAATGGTTGAGTACTCACCCTAGCGATGCTAGACGTATCAGCCAATTGCAGGCAATGGTTCCTGAAGCAATGAAGTATTATAAAAAATAAAATTAAAATAAAACGAAGAAAGCCGACAAGTAATTGTCGGCTTTCTTCGTTTTAGACTAAGAGACATAAGACATCAGACCTTTACATACATCTCGGTACTAGGCATTAATATTCTTACAGAACCATTGATTTTTGGTCCATTTCCTTAGGTCTAATGTCTAACTGTCTTATGTCCTAAAAAAAGTAACGGAAAAATATTTTATTTTTTCTGTTACTTTTTTTAACAAATACGTACTAATTAATAGAAACATCAAACAATTATAAATGGAACTTAAGATTACGAATTTAACGAAGACATACAACAACGGTGTTAAAGCACTAGATCATGTTAATTTAGAGATAGGAGCCGGTATGTTTGGGCTATTAGGACCCAATGGAGCAGGTAAATCTTCGCTCATGCGTACCATCGCGACCCTTCAGGGCCCTGATAGCGGGAACATTCAATTCGGAGATATAGATGTACTAAAAGACAACAATGCCTTGAGGCGCATCCTTGGTTACCTTCCACAGGAGTTTGGAGTCTATCCCAACCTGTCAGCTGAAGATTTACTGAACTATTTCGCTGAATTGAAAGGTATCAGCAATAAACAGGACCGTAAGAAGATCGTGTCCAACGCCTTAGAAATCACAAATCTTTATGATTTCAGGACCAAAAGCGTAAGCGGTTATTCAGGAGGTATGAAGCAACGATTCGGAATTGCCCAAATGTTGCTCAACGACCCTAAATTAATCATTGTCGATGAACCTACAGCCGGATTGGACCCAGCAGAAAGACATCGCTTCCTGAATGTCCTGAGAGAAATAGGTGCCCAACATACGGTCATCTTTTCAACGCATATCGTCGATGATGTCCGAGAGCTTTGCCATGAACTTGCAATTATGAACGGAGGTAAGGTCCTATTTCGTGGCAGTACGCAAGCAGGAACCGATAGCTTAGTTGGAAAGATTTGGAAAAAGAAAATAGATCGCGCTGATTTTGAGAAAGAAAACTCCATCTACAATGTGATCTCTTCCAATTACAACCAAGATAACAGCTTAAATATCCGTGTACATGCTGAGCAGCTGCCACATGAATCTTTTAGCCCAGCGACGCCAATCCTTGAAGATGTTTATTTCGTAACCCTAAAGAGTGACAAGGTAAATGTTTAAGACCATCTTTCTCTTCGAGATCAAGCGTTGGTTGAAGCAACCAGTGTTCTATATTTATTGCGCTATTTATTTTGGTCTAGCTTTCTTAACCACTATTTCCAATTTAGGAGCATTTGACGCGGTGACGAGTACAACCTCTACACCCGTATACATAAATTCTCCGATCAATATAGCAGCCTTTTTCAATAGTTTTTCCACCCTGATCTACTTCTTGTTGCCTACGATAATCGGTGCTTCCGTTTATCGGGATTATCTGTACAATGTACATACCTTATTGTTTTCCTATCCTCTGGAAAAGCTGAATTATCTTTCGGCAAAATTCCTGAGTTCCTTTGTCGTCGTGACCCTTATTGCCATAGTCTGTGCAATAGGCTATTATGCAGGACAGTTTTATCCAGGAATTAATGCGGAGTTACTAGGTCCCAATGAACCAACTGCCTATTTCTATGGGTTTTTGATTACGATTCTTCCCAATTTTATGCTCTTTGGAAGCATTATTTTTGCCTTGGTTACCTTCAGCCGAAATATATATGTGGGTTTTGTCTTCGTCCTGATTTTGTTCCTGTTGCAAGCCCTATTTGATGCCGCAGTTAAAAATGTGGACAACCGGTATCTGGTAGCTTTGTTAGACCCATTCGGTTTTGAACCTATTCTATACTACAGCCGCTATTGGAGTGTAGATGAACAGAACCATAATTTATTACCGATTTCGGGCGTTTTGATCTACAACAGGTTGATCTGGTTGGGTATTTCACTTTTGTTTTTTGGATTGGTGTACTTTAAGTTCAGCTTCTCTCAGCTCGGTATTTCCTTTAAGAAATCCAAAGATTCTGCAAGGATGACTAAAGATAACTTTGGAAGCATCTTAAAAATTGCACTACCAACAGTAAAAAAAGACTATAGCTTCTTTGCTAACCTCAAGTTGAGCTGGAACCTATCCAATGCCGATTTTAAATTCCTGATCAAGAACTGGACATTTATCATCCTACTCTGCATAGCCTTTTTGTTTGTTTTGATCGTGATTTCAGTTTCCGGCGAATTGTTTGGAACCCATACCTATCCGGTAACTTGGCAAGTCCTCGTCGCCATGGGGAGCATCTATACCTTCTTTTTGAATATCATGATCTTCCTATTTGCTGGTATGCTGATACAAAGGTCTAGACAGACCAATATGTTTCTTTTGATTGAAGCCACTGCAGTTCCTAACTGGGTTCTATTACTTTCAAAAGCATTGGCCATGTTAAAATTAGTGTACTTGGTCCTATTAGTTTGTTTGATCAATGGTGTTGTATATCAGGCCTATAAAGGTTTCTATAACTTCGAGCTAGGTCATTATGCCTATGAATTGTTCATTCTGTATCCTTTAAAGTTCCTTTTCCTGATCTTATTGTCCTTATTCATCCATAATTTCTTCAAGAATTATTTTATCGGATTTATTGTTTGCTTGATTTTGTTCTTTGCCATTCCGCTATTGACCAAGATTGGAATCGAACAAGCTATATTCAAACCAGGGGAGGGACCCTCGTTCCGATATTCGGACATGAATGGATATGCCGATATCCGCCATTTTATCTATTATCGAATTTATTGGATCCTTTTTGGACTGGGACTATTCGGCTTGACCTTGCTGTTCTGGAGACGTGGAATTGTTTCCAATCTTAAAGAGAAAATCAGTCTTTTCTTTAAGCGATCCAAACCCGCATTGATCATTCCTATGCTGCTCGCTTTTGCTGGCTTTATTGGCTTAGGCTATGCCATCTACGTAGAAAATAATATAAAACAGCCACGTTACAGTGTTCTTGAAAGAGAGTTGCATGTAGTCGATTATGAAAAAAAATACAAAAAGTATGAGGATAGGGCGATTCCTAGATTGACTGATGTATATGTTCTTTTAGATTTAGATCCTAAAAACAGAAGTTTTAAAGCAGAGGCCTCTTTCACCTATTTAAATAAAACTACGGAGCCAATAGATACCATCTTCATGAATAAAAGCGATGCTAACCACATCGAAATTATATTTGAACAGGATGCCAAGTTGTTCTTAAGAGACAGTGCTTTGGCAGTTGATATCTATACCTTAGCAAAACCCTTAAACCCAGGTGATACCTTGCGGATTGATTATAACGTTAAGAATAAGGAGAACGGTTTCTTGTTTGATCGTTCCCCTGTAATGGAAAATGGGACATTCCTGAACAATATGATGTTTCCAACCCTAAGTTATTCTAATGCTGCGGAGCTTTCCGATAATCGGGTCCGTAAGAAATATGGCCTTCCTGATAAAAACAGAATGGCAGACCCTAGAGATTCGAGCAAACTAGGAAACAACTATATTTCCAATGATGCAGATTGGATCAATTATGAATCCATTGTGAGCACCAACTTGGATCAGATTGCCATTGCTCCTGGTTATTTGCAAAAAGAATGGAAAAGCGGAGATAAACGGTATTTCCATTATAAAATGAATACGCCAATCTTGAATTTCTATTCTTTTATGTCAGCTCGCTATGAAACCAAAAAAGAAAAGCATAATGGAGTGGATTTAGAGATCTATTACCATAAGGGGCATGAGTAT
Source organism: Sphingobacterium sp. NPDC055431 (assembly GCF_053644255.1). Lineage (NCBI taxonomy): Bacteria > Pseudomonadati > Bacteroidota > Sphingobacteriia > Sphingobacteriales > Sphingobacteriaceae > Sphingobacterium > Sphingobacterium sp. NPDC055431. Next base: position 72,170 of record NZ_JBSHLH010000007.1, on the reverse strand, counting down.
AACCTTGATAGGATGATGGCATCCATGAAGAAATCTTTGGATTATTATGAATCCAATTATGAACCTTATCAATTCGATCAAATGCGTGTCATTGAGTTTCCAGTTGCCATGGGGACCTTTGCGCAGGCTTTTGCCAATACGGTACCATTTTCCGAAGGTATTGGCTTCATTGCCAAAGTGGATGAAGATGATCCAGATGCAGTAGATTATCCTTATTCGGTGATAGCCCATGAGTTTGCCCATCAATGGTGGGCCCATCAAGTGATCGGTGCCAATACCCAAGGGACAACCATGATGTCTGAGTCGTTAGCAGAATACAGCTCGCTGAAAGTCTTAGAACATACCTATGGGAAAGAACAGATGTTCAGGTTCCTGAAAGATGCATTAGACCAATACCTATTGGGCAGATCTCAAGAAATGATTCGTGAAAATCCGCTCATGTTCAATGAAAACCAAGGCTATATCCATTATAACAAAGGTTCTTTGGTGATGTATGCGATGAGCGATTATCTGGGAGAAAAGAAGTTCAACGAATTCCTTAAAAGCTATAACAATAAAGTGAAATTCCAGAACCCTCCATATACCACCTCCATTGAGTTTGTAAATATGCTTAGACCTGTAGTTCCCGATTCCTTGCAATATTTGATCAAAGATATGTTTGAAACCGTAACAATCTACGACAATGAGGTCAAGGACGCCAAGGTCAAAAAACTGGCAAACGGAAAATATGAAGTAGAAATTAATTTTCAGGTTTCCAAATATAGAACTGATCCTTTAGGTAAAAAGAGCTATGAGGATACGAAAGGAACCGCATTAGCCCACAAGAATGGCAAGAAAACAATTCAATCCTTGCCTTTGAAAGATTATGTGGAAGTAGCTGTGTTAGGAGAACCTGTAGAAAAGAATGGGTATAAAGTAGATAATATACTATACCTGAAAAAAGTAAAGATCGATAAGATCAATAATAATATTAAGATTACTGTAGATAAAAAGCCTGTAGAGGTTGGAGTCGATCCGAATTACAAGTTATTGGATACCGATTCCGGGAATAACCGAAAAGAGGTTTAATGAATAAGCCGTTCAACTGAATTGAGCGGCTTTTTATTGCCGCAAATATCCATTTAAGCCTTATCTTTACCGTCTAAACAGTAGTAGGAAATTATGAATATTCAGGACCTTATTATTAAGGATAAAGACCTTGTATTACTTGATGATGTATTCTTGAGTGGAGAAAACCGTTCAAAGATCGATCAACTTATTAAAGAGCATCGCTATTTTGAAGAGTTAAATGAGTACGGTCTACCAGTCAGTAATAAAGTCCTCTTGTTTGGTCATTCAGGTTGCGGTAAAACTACCACCGCCAAGGCCATAGCAAACAGCCTTGGAAAACCTCTGATTATCCTGAACCTGAGTAATGTGATCAACTCCAGGATAGGAGAAACCTCCCAAAATGTAAAGCAGGTATTTGATCGTGCAGCACGAGATAAAGCCGTATTGTTTTTGGATGAATTTGACCAATTGGGTAAGGCGAGGGGTGACGATGATAATGATGTTGGGGAAATGCGTCGCTTGGTCAATTCCATTATCCAGCAGATTGACTATTTACCAGCAGATGTATTGCTGATCTGTGCAACCAACCATGTAAACATTATCGATACGGCCTTGATCAGAAGGTTCCAGATCAGGATTCAATATGAAATGCCGGATCAAACAGCACTTGATGAATATTATGATGCCTTATTGGCGAGATTTCCTGATGAGCTACATCCTAAATCCAGGCGCTATGGAATATCTTTTGCAGAAGCAAAAGATAGCTTATATGCCATCGTAAAATCCAATCTGATCAAGAAATTGGACATGAAAGGCAGGATGTTGTAATAGTATGGTCTAAGGATTATGCCGTCTGAACCTGTGGTTTTTCCTTCCTGAAGATAATGAACATGAAAGCCACAATACCCATCAAGAATGGATAATACAAATATTGCATCACATCAATCGGGGAAAGTAATGCTCTTCCTTCTTCAGAAAGAACCACATTTGCCGCAGCCATTGCCGCAAGGATCTGCGCTCCATAAGGAACTAAACCTTGGATAAAACAGGAAATCGTATCCAATATACTGGCAACTCGACTTCCTTCCAGACCATTTTCATCTGAGATATCCTTTGCAATTGGTCCTACGATGACAATGGTGATCGTGTTATTAGCAATAGCTAGGTTGACCAAACTAACCAAAAAAGCGATGCTTAGCTCCGCCCTTTTCTTGGAATTAATGCGTTTGGTTACCGTATTCAATAGATAATCTATTCCACCATTTAACCTGATGATACCAACTACACCACCGATGATCAAACAAAGGATACTTAATTCAAACATGCCCGCAAAACCATCATTTATGGATTTTAAAACCGTCAGGAAATCAATGGAATCAGTGCTCAAGCCAATGATTGCAGCACTTAAAATACCGATTCCTAAGGTCCATATCACGTTTAGCCCAGATAAAGCGAGGATAAAGACCAAGACATATGGAAGGATTTTGATCAGTTCAAAATCCCCTACATTCATGTTTGAGCTATCATGTAGCATTTGATTGCCTTGGAATGCATAGATGATCATTACGATAATAGCAACCGGCAGCACCATTTTAAAATTCACTTTAAATTTCTCTTTCATCCCGACGCCCTGCGTTCTGGTGGCTGCAATGGTGGTATCGGAGATAAAGGAAAGGTTATCTCCAAACATGGAGCCTCCGATTACCGCTGCCAAGGCAATAGGCATGATCCCACTGATATTCTCATCCAAACCAACTGCAATAGGCGCAAGGGCTACAATAGTCCCAACAGATGTACCTAATGAGGTGGATATAAAACAGGAAACTAAAAAGAGACCTGATATGACATATTGTGCAGGGATATAGGTTAAGGCAAAGTTGATGGTGGAGGAGATGGCACCTATATTTTTGGATACTTCGCCGAATGCCCCAGCAAGTAGGAAAATCAAGATCATGATCAAGATGTTCTCATTTCCGGCTCCTTGCGCAAAATGTGCTAATTTTTCATTAAAAGCTCTTTTAGGAAATTGAAAAAAGGCGACGAAAAGACAAAGTACAAAGACTACTAAAACAGGTAAGGCATAGAAATCACCTAATATAAATGATCCTGCGAAGTAAATCACGACAAACAAGATGAGTGGTAACAAGGCCCAAATATTGCCTTTAGTCATAAGCTTAGATTAAATGAAAAAATTTCCCAAAATTAGCATATTATTCAGACAATCAAACCTTTCATGGATAGAGATTCCCTTATGAAGCTATATTTGGACATATTTTTAGCCATATAAACTGATTTTCAAAGCCTTGATGCTTTGCTAATAGGAAATAATGTGTAACTTTAGTTACAATCACCAGAATAAACATAAAACAATTGAAATGAAAAGAACCCCATTGACAACTTTAATTCTGTTGTTATTAGTGGCATTCGTTTTAGTGTTTGCTACTACCTGCTTCGGGATTCATTAACAAAAAAGCGAGATTTGATAACGCCATCAAATCTCGCTTTTTTGTTCATATCACTGGTATTTTAATCCTCTTTGTTTTCCCAGAAATCCGCATTTTTTATTCCGATAGCCTTAGGGTCAAAGGAAGGATCTTCAATTCCTTGTTTTCTTTTGCTTTTATAGTCTTTCCAAACCTTCATGGCGGGTTTGCTCAATAATAAGATGGCAATAATGTTGGTCCAGGCCATTAAACCTACGCCGATATCACCGATTGCCCATGCAGTATCAGCTGTTCTAACTGTTCCAAAATAAACGGTACTTAAAAAAACAATCTTAAATATCCAACCGAGGATTTTTCTTGTTTTCTCACTTTTTACGAGGTAAGCTACGTTGGTATCTGCATAATAGAAATAGGCCATAATCGTTGTAAACGCAAAGAAGAAGAGCGCAATAGCGACGAATCCATTTCCAAATCCAGGGAAATGATGGGATACGGCGGCTTGGGTAAATCCATTATAATCTACATTGGGTAAGTTTTCCACGAGCAGTGTGGTCGGTTGCCCTGCAGCATCCACATTTGTTACATTGTACATTCCTGTAAATAAGATCATCAAAGCAGTTGCAGTACAGACAAATAAGGTGTCCACATATACAGAAAATGCCTGAACCAAACCTTGTTGAGCAGGATGGGATACATCGGCCGCTGCTGCTGCGTGAGGAGCAGTACCTTGTCCAGCTTCGTTGGAGTAGATTCCGCGCTTAACCCCCCAAGCGATAGCCATACCGATAATACCTCCAAAAGTCGCATCTAAACTAAAAGCACTTTTAAAGATAAGTCCAAATACTTCAGGTATTTGTTGGAAGTTAATTCCAATGATGATTAAGGTCATTAAGATATATCCACCTGCCATAAATGGAACAACAAACTCCGCTACAGAACCCAGACGTTTTACTCCTCCGAAAATAATGAGGACCAATAATCCTACAATAGCAATTCCTGTGTAGGCAGGAGGGATTTGATAAGCGTTGAAAGCTGAGGAAGCGATTGCATTACTTTGCACACCGGGAAGCAGTAAACCAGCACTTACAATGGTTAGAATAGCAAATATTGCTGCGTACCATTTAACCCCTAGTCCTTTTTCGATATAGAAAGCAGGACCGCCTCTAAATTCATTGCCTTCTTTCTGTTTGTACAATTGACCTAAAGTCGCTTCTACGAAAGCTGAGGCTGAACCTAAAAAGGCAATGACCCACATCCAGAATACTGCACCAGGGCCACCATAGAATATTGCAGTTGCTACGCCAATGATATTTCCAGTTCCGACACGACCAGAAATTGCCAAGGCAAAGGCCTGAAAGGATGAGATGCCTTCATCTGATTTCTTCTTGGCGAAGAGCAACCTTAGCATGTCTTTTAAATAAGTAACTTGAAGGAATCCTGTACGAATGGAGAAGTAAAGCCCTGTGCATAAGCACAAATAAATTAAAACTTCACTCCATACTAGATTGGAGATCGAGGAGATAATATTATCCATTAATTTGGTTTAAATAGTTATTAGCCACTAATTATTGTGTAAAGTAAAGGTTTTTTTAGAAAATCTCACAAATTAATTATTTGAAGATTTTCGGAAGAATTCTTCCGCAGTACCTGAGGTTAATAGCTTGTCATTTGACGAAAATTTTCAAATTCCCTTGGAATTATGGATTTCAAGCTAGAATATTGTCTAATTATTACACGACTATTATTTGCTCCAAAATATGATGTTAAGGTTAAATTCCATATTCATTCTGTTTTCCGGAATTATTTTCCTGAATTCCTGCGCTTCAGTCAAAAACATTGAAATTAGAGATCTACTGCACCATAGCAATTGCAATCAGCAAAATGTGTATGAATATGAGGTAGATAGCCTTCCTATTCCTCTCCATGAACAGAACGTATCCCCATTGTTGGCGAATAAATTGACTTTCAGTAGCCTAAATATGGCTAATGCCATAGGTATTCTAAAGACCGTTTCTAAATATGCTGAGCTAAAACAAAATCCTAAACCTGAGGATCTCAGCTATAGACTGGAACTATTGGAACTGAAACAGGCTATCGATCAAAAGATCAACAGCTCTTCACTTGAAATTTCAGCCATTTCTTCTGAAATGGACTGTGAGGAGGAGCGGACCAGCCAAGTGGCCAATTACCTCGAAGGAAAGATCCAAGGAAAAGAGTCCAAACTGACTGTTGCCGCCATCGTAGTCGGTGCCTTGGGTGCGATCTTGACCGAAGGTGTGGTCAAGGATGAGGGGGCTAGCCATGTCGTTGGTATCTCAACGGGTGTTGCTGAGGCCACCTTTGGGGTGATGATGTTGTTGAATGATGAAAAGACAGATTTTTTCCATAAAAGAAATGCCTTGAGGGATGTGTGGTTTGGAGCAGCAACCTCGAAAAACTTTCCCGCTGCAGTTTGGTATTATTTAAATTACGCCAGTCCTGAAAATGGGATCAAGACTTCACTAAGAGAACAGATTGTTCAGAAATGGAGTAGTTTCGGGCAAATTACCAAATCATCTGAAAAAGAAATGTTGGAACTCTATTTTGGAGAAGGGGGAGAGTATACAAGCGAACAGTTGGAAAACAGAGCAGATATGTATGATCAGTTGGAGTCGAATATCAATTTGATGAAACAGGATTTAAAAGCCCTCTCTGCTGAATTGGAAAGACTATAAAAAAATGCCATGCTTAATAAAACATGGCATTTTTTCGATAAATCTAAAAATTATTGATTTGCTGGTTTCAATTCTAGTTCATAGAATTTAGGGTCATATTTCATCATTGCCCCAGTTGCAGCATCGATGGCCCAACCTACCATGCCCAGTAGGTTTAAAATGGAAACTGTATTAAAAGTAGTTTCAGGATTGAACTGGTACTTTTCATAGCCGTCCTTGGTTAACGTAATGACTGGACCATTAAATCCTTTCTTCAAGGAAACAGTGGCAGGAGTGACACCTCGATCTACCCCGTCCACTTGGATTTTAGCACCACTGGGATAAGATTTGATCAAGACATCTTGCTTGGTCCCCGTAAAAATAGTTCCGCATGAGCTTGTGAATAAAACAATAGATGCTAAGGCAATTAAAAATACTGCTTTCATGTTAAAATAATTAATAATTGTTAAAGTATATCGTATTGACTACATCTGGTTTGAAAGGTTTAAAGGGTGTTTATTAAATATTTTTAAGAAAATTAACCTACTGTTTTGTAATGTTCATGAAACAAAATGAAACTAAGATTATTGCTAGAAAATTGTGCAGAATCAAGGGATAAAAAGGACAGCTTACTACCTTCCCAAACTCAATAAATAACTGTATCTTTGCGACATGATTAACGTTTCGAATTTATCTCTTCGTTATGGCAAACGTGTCCTATTCGAAGATGTCAACTTAAAGTTCACTCCTGGAAACTGTTACGGTATTATTGGAGCGAATGGTGCCGGAAAATCGACTTTTTTAAAAATCATCTCTGGAGAAGTAGATCCTACTTCTGGATCAGTAGCCTTCACTCCGGGGGAGAGGATGTCTGTATTAAATCAGAACCACTACGCATTTGATGAGTTCTCTGTTATCGAAACGGTAATGATGGGTAACCAAGAGCTATATAAGGTGATGAAAGAAAAGGATGAAATCTACATGAAAGAAGATTTCTCCGATGCTGATGGTGAAAGAGCTGGTGAATTGGAAAGCCTTTTTGCTGAGATGGATGGTTGGAATGCTGAAAGTAATGCAGCAACCCTTCTGAGCAACCTTGGAATTAAAGAAGAACTTCACTATAAATTAGTTAAGGAGTTGGATGGTAATGAAAAAGTTCGTGTCCTTTTGGCACAGGCTTTATTTGGTAATCCAGATATCTTAATCCTGGATGAGCCTACCAACGACTTGGATATTAATACCATCGCTTGGTTAGAGGACTTCCTTGCTAGCTATGAAGCGATCGTATTGGTTGTTTCCCACGACCGTCACTTCTTAGATGCTGTCTGTACCCATATCGTCGATATCGACTTTGGTAAGATGACTATCTACTCCGGTAACTATACGTTCTGGTATGAGTCGTCGCAATTGGCATTGAAACAACGTGCTGACCAAAACAAGAAAATGGAAGATAAGGTGAAGGAATTACAGGAATTTATCCGTCGCTTCTCAGCCAATGCTTCTAAATCCAAACAGGCGACTTCCCGTAAGAAAGCTTTGGACAAGATCAATATTGAGGATATCAAACCATCAAACAGAAAGTATCCTGCGATTATGTTCAATATGATGGACAGAGATCCAGGGGATCAAATCCTGACGGTTGAAAATTTAGGCAAGACCGTAAATGGCGAAGTATATTTCAAGAATATCAGCTTTATGGTCAATAAAGGTGATAAGATCGCTGTATTAGCAGAGAATAACTTGATCACTTCTGCATTCTATGATGTTCTTTCTGGACGTGATAAGGATTATGTTGGTGAATTTAAATGGGGTGTAACCATTACTCCTGCAGATATGCCAATCGATAATGCTGAATTCTTCGAAGGGAAAACAGATAACTTGGTAGACTGGTTGAGAGATTATACCACTAAACCTGATGCAGATGAGCAGTTTATCCGTGGTTTCTTGGGTAAGATGCTTTTCTCAGGAGAAGAAGTACTTAAGAAGTGTTCTGTGCTTTCTGGAGGTGAAAAAATGCGCTGTATGTTCTCTAGAATGATGCTTCAAGGGGCAAACTTCTTGATTTTCGATGAACCAACCAACCACTTGGACCTGGAATCGATTACCGCATTGAACAACGGTATCAATGATTTCAAAGGATCGGTTCTGTTTACATCACGAGATCACGAGTTGACACAAACTGTTGCCAACCGTATCATTGAACTTACGCCAAATGGCATTATTGATAAGTTGATGACTTACGATGAATACATTAATTCTGAAGCTGTAAAAGCTCAAAGAGAAGAAATGTACCGATAAATATTTTTTTTATTTTTTTTTAGGGACTGAAGAAATTCAGTCCCTTTTTATTTGTTGAGCAGGCCTGTCTTAAAAACGATTCCCTAAAACTTTGTATCTTGCTTCAATAAAGGGGAGCATTCATTAGCCTTGGTGAAAAATTCAAATTTTTCCTATGCGTTTTTGTTCCCATTTCATCAACATCTTTTTTGTAGCCAAAATTCTTGCCCCCCATGTTATACTGAAGATTTATTTAGACCTTATTCGAGACACATTCCGAAAATTCGCTAAATGTTTAAGGTGAATCTGCATTTATACTGTAGAAATATTTGAACGGTTCCCGAATATGTCTCGAATGAATCCAGAATAAGGTCGGGATAAATTGCCCTTTAGAATTCTTGTATTTGTGGGCATGGATTCGCCAATCCCGCTTGGATTTTTATGGGTAAAAATATTCATCTAGGAAAAATAATTGATCAATACGTATCAAAAATTTTATCCATTGATACTTGGAATAGGCGATAGAATTGCTATATTTAGTGTTGCTAAATAGTATAAGCAAGAATATGCTATCATTTAAACCGAATTTAAATCAAGATCACAAAAGTTTATGAGTGTTTTTCAAATTAAAGAAAACCCTGAGGTTTTTGATGCCATTGTAGTGGGGTCAGGAGCTGGCGGCGGTATGGCTGGATATATTTTGGCAAATGCAGGGCTAAAAGTCCTGATGCTTGAGGCGGGGCCATTTTTTGATCCTGCAAAGGATGCATTGCAAATGCGCTGGCCATGGGAGTCTCCACGACGTGGGGCAGGTGTCACAAGGCCTTTTGGTGATTTTGATGCGGCTTATGGCGGTTGGCAATTAGAAGGAGAGCCTTATAGCAAAGTGGCAGGAACAGAATTTGAATGGTTCCGTGCAAGGATGTTAGGTGGAAGAACCAATCACTGGGGAAGGATTTCCTTACGTATGGGACCGGATGACTTCCAACCTACAGATGGCCTTACCGATGCCTGGCCTATTACTTATGATGAGGTTAAACCTTATTACGACCGTGTAGACCGTATGATCGGTATTTATGGTACGGTAGAAGGTATACATAATGAACCGGATGGAATCTTTATGAAACCACCTAAGCCAAGATTGAATGAATTGTTCATCCATAAAGGTGCTAAAAAAGCCGGTGTTCCTGTTATTCCTGGTCGTGGTGCGGTTTTAACAGAGGCGTCACCAGAAATTAAGGGTAGGGGAACCTGTTTCTATTGTGGGCAATGTGGTCGATCATGTAAGGTATACGGGGATTTCTCCTCTTCATCATGTTTGGTTATTCCCGCAATGAAGACCGGTAATTTGAAAGTGATTGACAATGCCATGGTTCGTGAGGTGTTGACCAATGACGAAGGATTGGCAATAGGAGTGTCATACGTGAACACTACAGACCTTCAGGAGTATTCCGTAAAAGGTAAGAAAGTTATCCTTGGTGCAAGTGCCTGTGAAAGTGCCAGACTCTTGTTGAATTCAAAATCTAAGGCGCATCCAGGTGGAATTGGAAACAGCAGTGGACTTGTTGGGAAATATTTACATGACTCTACGGGGGCAAGCTTAGGCGGATTTATCCCTGAACTTTTGGATAGAAAACGCTATAACGAAGATGGTACCGGAAGTGTGCATATCTATTCTCCTTGGTGGGAAGACAATAAGAAATTGAATTTCCCTAGAGGTTATCATATTGAGTATGGTGGCGGTTTACATATGCCATCCTACGGATTTATGAACTGGGTACCTAATGTAAACGGAATGGTTCCAGGAGCAGATGGTGCTAAAAAAGATATGGGAGGTTATGGCGCAGGGTTGAAAAACGATTACCGTCGTTTCTACGGGGCAAACGTGGGAATGGCAGGTCGGGGTACAGCTTTGGCGAGGAAAGACAACTATTGTGAAATTGATCCAAGCAAGGTCGATAAGTTTGGTATTCCAGTTTTGCGGTTCCATTATAAATGGGCCAATGAGGAAATTGCACAGGCGAAGCATATGCAAGATACTTTCCAATCGATCATGCATGAGATGGGAGCAATCATTACCTCCAATATTCCAGGTGCTGATACCTTATATGGTCTAGAGGCTCCAGGAAAGATCATCCATGAAGGCGGAACAACCAGAATGGGGAATGACCCTAAGTCTTCAGTTTTGAATAAATGGGGGCAGGCGCATGACTGTAAGAATGTATATGTGGTGGATGCTGGACCATTTGTTCAACAGGGCGATAAAAACTTGACTTGGACCATCTTGGCCTTGTCGATGCGTACAGCAGAATATATTTTAGAAGAAAACAAAAAATTAGCATAACCCAAAAGCGATGAATAGAAGAGATTCACTTAAAGCCTTAGGGCTACTTGCAGCAGGATCTGGTGTATTGGCCGCATCCTGTAAAGATGACAAAAGTTCGGGGCAAGCAGGAAAAGCTGCCGCTGGCAGTTCGGAAAAATTACCGGGGGTTCAGGAATTTGAATATAAACGTACAGAAGCCTTAATGGCTGAGAAGTTCTTTACGGATCATGAAATGGCGACCATCACGGTATTGGCGGATATCATTATTCCAAAAGATGATGTTTCAGGTAGTGCCTCAGAGGCTGGTGTACCGGCCTTTATCGAGTTTATGTCCAAGGATATCCCGAGCTATCAAACTCCTTTACGTGGAGGCTTGAAATGGCTTGATGTACAATGTCAAAAAACGTATGGAAATGCATTTGTAAAATGTAAGAAGGAACAGCAGATTGCGATGGTTGATGAAATTGCCTACCCGCAAAAAGCTAAACCAGAAATGGCCCAAGGAGTAGCCTTCTTTTCCTTGATGCGTGACCTGACTTCAACGGGATTCTTTACCAGTGAAATGGGCGTGAAGGATATTGGATACGTAGGTAACAAACCAGGAGTTTGGAATGGCGTACCTGCAGATGTCTTGAAACAATACGGTTTCGATCCAGAAAAGTTTTTTGGATAGGAATATCAAAAAAATTGGAAAGGGAGCTGAATTTCAGCTCCCTTTCTGTTTATTTTTTGATTGTTTCCACGATTTCCAAGATCAGAGGGTAGGTGTTTTCCTTAACCTTTTTCAGTTCGGAGGATTTTAACCATTCCGCCTGATCGATATCTTCTTCGAGTTGAGGTGTCAGTTTAGGGATTTTGTTAACACCCATTTGGTACCATTTAGTCTGTTTCAGTACGAATTTATTGCGCATATAATAGGTATGGTAGGTTGTTGCCACCTTTTTACCTAGGTAATCGACTTCAATTCCGCACTCTTCTTCGACTTCCCTGAGGGCGGCATCTTTCATTTTTTCACCTTCTTCGACCTTACCTTTAGGCAAGTCCCACTTTCCAAGGCGATGTATGAAGAGGTATTCACCATTACCATTAGTCACTAATCCACCGGCAGCTTTAACGATACGGGTTGTAGATAATATCTTTTTAAAAACTTTTCTGATATTAGGGTGTATGTATAGGTACACAGATTTATCTGTGCTGTGAGCGGAGTCGTTGAAAAGTTTTTCCAGATCAATGTCTTGTAAACCAATTGTTTGAACGTTTTCTTTAATATGAGGGGTAAAATCTGCCAAAATTAACAGAGATTGGTTCATATAAATTTTATAAATTTGTGCCATGAATTATTTAAATGAGGTTGAACAAAAAGTTGCTGAATCCTTATTGCAAATTAAAGCAATAAAATTACAACCTAAAAACCCTTTTACTTGGGCGTCTGGATGGAAGTCACCAATTTATTGTGATAATCGCGTTGCGTTATCGCATCCAGCTATCCGTACATACATCCGTCAAAAGTTGTCACAATTGATTCAAGAGGAGTTTGGTTCAGTTGATATGATATCGGGAGTAGCGACTGCAGGGATCCCTCAAGGAGTATTAGTTGCGCAAGATTTAGGCTTACCTTTTTCATATGTACGCAGCAGTGCAAAGGATCATGGTCGTCAGAACCTGATTGAGGGTGAAGTTATCAGTGGTCAGCGTGTTGTTGTCATTGAGGATTTGGTATCTACCGGAAAAAGCAGTTTGCAAGCCGTAAAAGCATTGCGTGATGCAGGTTGTAACGTTGTGGGATTGGTTTCAATCTTTACTTACGGACTAGAAGTTGCACGCAAAAACTTTGAAGAAGCAAAATGCACTTTCCACAGTTTGTGTAACTACGATGCCCTAATTCATGTTGCCGCTTCTAACAGCTATATCTTGGAATCGGATATTGAACTTTTGGAGAAATGGAAAATTGATCCAGCAAACTGGAACCCAGAATTATAAACTATGACTATTATTCAAAATACTGTAGAAATCAATAAACCCGTTTCTGAGGTTTATAATTTTCTTTCGGATATGAACAATCACGAGCAGTTAATGCCAGAAAACATCGTTAACTGGAGCTCAACAGCCGATGAGGCAAGATTTACCATCAAGAATATGGCTAAATTGTCCCTACGTATCAGTGAAAGATTAGAGAACAAAGAATTGGTAAGTGTGCCGATTGAAGAAGCACCATTTCCTTTGACATTACGTTGGAAATTGGAACCTTCTTCCGATAACAGTACCAGTGCCACATTCGTGATCGAAGCAGGTTTGAATATGATGATGAAAATGATGGCTTCTGGTCCATTACAGAAGTTAGTTGATTTTCAAGTTGATAAATTGAAATCAGTATTGGGATAGTTATATCCTGAAGATATGAAATAGGGAAGAGCAATGAGAATTGCTCTTTTTTTTGTGATAGGGAAGGTTTTGAACCAGGATGAATGGGATGAGAGGATGGGCCAAGATTAGGTTTTGAACCAGGATGCTAAGGATTAGAGGATGGGCCAAGATTAGGTTATGAACCAGGATTAAAGGGATGGGAGGATAAACCAAGATTAGGTTTTGAACCAGGATTAAAGGGATGGGAGGATAAACCAAGATAATAACAATTACTAGCTTTCCATTTATCAAGTTTCGTAGGCTGTATCGCATACGCCCGCCAAATACATTTCTGTAATTATTTTACACTTTAGGATGAATAAATACTTTTTAATTCAATTAAATTATTAATGGTTTCTAGTCGTATTGTAACCAATGACATATTTGAAGTTTGTCTAGAACCCCCAGCGGGGGTGACATCTTTGTAGAAAATCGAATCGCTAAACGGATAACCCACAGCGTGGGTGAAATATTTTTCTGAAAATCCCATTTATGGACATAAAATAATAAATAATAGTTCCCTCATCTTACGATTCGGCATGACAGCGATCCTAAAAAAATAAAAAATAGATTCTTCATTTCACTCTGAATCCCTCTTTAGGATATTTGCGATTCTGAGCGATTAGCGAAGAATCTGTCCTCTTCTCCTCTCACAATTCCTGTCATCCTGTACCGCAGGTACAGGAACTGTTCGCCAATGAAATCAATGTTTGTAAAGTTCAGAGACCCTTCCTGCCTACCAATGACATGTTTGTTAAATCTTTGTTTTTAGGTATTTAGCTCCTATATTTATTTTTCTGATTTATTTCTCTTTTGGCGAACAACTGCCCTGGAAGGGCAGAATTATTTTAGAATTGGTGTTGAACTATAGAGGGTTAATGCAAAAACGATGTTCGATTAATCGAACATCGTTTTTGCGCGAATTCCAGGCAAACGTGCCATGCCAGCTAAAATAATGGAACCCCAAAGGGGGTTCTATATTTAAAAAATAAAAGAGTTAATTTATTTTCATTGCCAACAAGCTGTCATCACCTTCCAATAAATTTAGCCCAAATTTTTACTTCTCTGGGGGACAGTGTGGAGTTATCCGCAGGTACAGGAACTATACGCCAATGGAAACTTTTAATATGTTCAAAATATGAAGCGGACCTATGCGATATGTCGCTTACAATGCGTGTTGCCTTTCCGGTGTGATCTTGGTCCATCCTCTCATCCTTAGCATCCTGGTTCAAACCAATTCTTGCCCTATCCGCTCATCCTTTACCCTGAGCGGCGTCGAAGGGAATCCCAGTTCAAATACTATAAAATAATACCTCAATTTTATTATTATGATAGAATCTTTCCTTATATTTGGGGCATATTTGCTAAAGACAATAGTCCAGATTTGAAACTCTTCTTTACATATATCCTATTAGTGAGTTTGACACTGCAATCTTTTTATCGCAGTATCATGACTATGGAGTATGAGATTCATCTTCCGGACTACATTGCCAACTGTATCAACAAGAGTCGCCCAGATTTACATTGTAATGGTCAGTGTGTGTTGATGCAAAAGATCAGAGACAAAGAGAAAAAAGAATCCAAAAAGAATTTCGTGGTCTATGAATATAGTTCGCATTATGTTCATAAAGAATTCAGTACGTTGATCAAACCTATTACGGTTGAAGAGCCTGTTGAAAAGCCTCTTCCAATTTACATCTCTGAATATAGATTTGAATTCAGCAATCCGCTTTTCCGTCCCCCAATTGCTTAATCCTTAGCAGTAGGACAGCCCTTTATGGAATTTTATTAAAATTGATCCTCATGCGCATGATGCATTTGTTGGTCTTTGTGCAATTTTTCTGAATTCCCTCTTACTGCCCTTCTTTTCATTTTTAAAACAGCAATACCTATTTAATAATGCAGAAAATAATATTGATTATTTCGCTGTGCCTATTATTCATATCCTGTACAAAAGAAAAAACAGATTATGAAGCTGAAATTGGCACAGAAGAACCTGAAAAACTGGAATTTAAGGAAGCCTATTCCTTTGAAAAAAATGGCTATAAAGTAAGTGTAGAGGCTTTGAATGGTACTTTGACCAAAGGGTATAATGAGCTTAGGATCAGAGTTTTTAATATACAAAGCAATGCAGAGGTCAATGCTGCATCGCTTGGCTTTTTACCGATTATGACAGGGGTAGAGGGTAAACAAGTGTCATGTCCTCATCGCTATCAATTGACATATAATTCAGAGGAGAAGTTCTATGCTGCCTTCGCTGTATTTACAGAGCTCAGCAGTAATGAAAATAAATGGGACCTGTATATCAGGATGAACGTTGGAATGCAAGAATTGCTGATCAAGGAACCGATTACAGTAAAAGAACAGACCAATAAAAACCTGAACATGGTTTCCTTTTTCGGAAATGACAATGAACAATATTTTATTGCACTCTTGGGGCCTCGGTCTCCAAAAGTAGCTGAAAACAACTTGTTGGCAGCAGTGTACAAGTACAATAAACCTTTGACTCCCTCAAAGACAGAGTTTCCTGATCCAAGTCAGTTCAATTATTCTGAAGTCAAAGGTTTTACCTTGAAATTGGATCCTAGGATGCCTGAACCTTCCATGGGAAACCATTCCTCGCCAAATAATAAGGACTTAGTTCAAGGGGAAGACGGTTTTTATCATGGCGTAGTAAACTATACCATGACCGGAAATTGGACCTTGAATTTCATTTTCATGAACCAAAACGGAAAAATACTTAAGGGAACTGAGGTTCCAAAGGATTTTACACCAGGTGTGGAAGGTAAAAAAAGTGAACTGTTCATTGATATATTATTCTAAAAGCTATGCGTAAAATCATTTCCATCCTTGTGCTTATCCTTATTTCCCTACAATCTCAAGCACAGGATACATTAAGGAATAAACAAGATACGGTTCAAAAGATTGAAGAGGTTAAAGTAAAAGGGGTTCGGAAACGAAAGATTGAGACGGAAATGAAAATGGCTGTTTCGGTGGATGAATTCCTAGCCTCATCAGATAAGATCAGTTTTATCAAGAGGGGGGCTTATGCTTGGGAGCCCATGCTGAACAATATGAGCTCGGAACGTTCGACCATTACCATTGACGGGATGCATATTTTTGGCGCCTGTACAGATAAAATGGATCCCATTACTTCCTATGTGGAGAGCAATAATCTGTCAACCATTGATATCAAATCTGGTCAAGAAGGAAGCATGCATGGAGCCACAGTTTCTGGAAGCATTGATCTGAAGCGAAAAAGTACGGCATTTGATAGCGTTTCATATTATAAAGGCTCTTACCAAAGTGGCTTTGAGTTCAACAATAACCAATTCTTTAACTTAGGCAACCTTTCCTATAGTAGCGATAAGTTTGTAGCGGACGCAAGTGTTGCCTATCGTAAAGCAGGCAATTATCTTGATGGGAATAATGAGGAGGTCAAGCATTCGCAATACCGGAAGTTCAATAGTTCACTTGGACTTGCCTATAAGACCAGTGATCTTTCATCCATCCGAGTAGATGCAATCTTTGACCAAGCTAATGATGTAGGCTATCCTGCCTTACCAATGGACCTATGGCTTTCCAGGGCAATCATTACTTCAGTTGCCTATAAACAATTGTTTGAGGAGGGCCTATTTAAAGTTTGGGATACCAAAGTCTATTTTAATGCCATCGAACATTATATGGACGATACCAAAAGACCGGAAAATCTTGTTCATATGGATATGCCTGGTTGGAGCAATACATTTGGTCTGGTGTCTAGTGTGAACCTCAAAGAAGGTCGGTACAGTTCAGATATCCAATTGAATGCCTATCAGAACCTATCGATTGCAGAAATGACCATGTATCCACAGGATCGTAGCAAGAAAACCATGTTTGCCTACAGTTGGCCTTGGGTAACTAGCAGATTTGCCAGTGTATCGATGAACAATTCCTATGATTTTACGGAAAATAGCAGATTAAATTTTGGTGGATCATTGGGCTATAACTATAACCATTCCAAGTATGTGGAATTTAACTGGATTTTTCACCCAGGCACTCCTCAGGAAAAGAGTAGGATCCTTCCAGGCTTACATGCCAGTTATGACTTAAGCGTTGAGAGGTTTAATTTTTCTGTGGGAACAGGTTATGGACAGCGAGCGCCGTCGGTATCAGAAGGTTATGGTTATTATATCTACAATAGTTTTGATCGCTACGATTATATCGGTAATCCAGATCTGAAAAATGAAATATCCTTTGAAGGAAATGCGAGTGCCGGTTACAAGACAGAAAGAATGGGGATCGATGCAAAGGTTAACTATTTCTACATTCAAAACTATATCGTAGGAAGGATCTTAAGCTTAGGGAGCCCGATGAACTACCAATCGGTAGGAGTAAAAGGATATTCCTCTTTAGATCATGCCAGGATTTTCAATTTCAGTTTAAATGCTAATTATGATATCCTGCCACACCTGCATTGGAAAGGGAATGTAACCTATGCCCGTGCAACAGATGAAAGAGGCGGAAACCTACCTTTTATCAGGCCATTGAGCTATCAGACTTCCATACATTACATGTATAAGCAGTTTGGAATTCAGACCTCCCTAAATGGCGACATGGAACAGCGAAATTATAGCCCTGAGTATGGTGAAGACCTCACATCGGCCTATCAGGTATGGAATGTGTCGGCAGACTATAACCTGACCTTTGGGAAGTATACAGCCATGGTTCAGGTCGGAGCTGAAAACCTATTCAATGAATATTACAGCACTTATGCAGACTGGGGAAATATCCCAAGAATGGGAAGGAATATTTTTACGTCCATAAAATTAAGCTTCTAAGATGTTGGTTCGAGTAATAAGTGGTTTATTGATGTTATTGTCTGTGCTGGTCGGTTTTCAGCAGGCTATAATCGTTATGCACTTTAAGCTCAACCAAGAAAAGATTGAAATGGCTTATTGCGAGAACAAAAATAAGCCCGAGATGCAATGCCATGGACTTTGTCATTTGAAAAAACAATTGGAAGATCAGGAAAATTCAGAAACAGCACCCCCCAAGAATTATCCTAGGGTAGATATGCTCGTTGCCACAGATTTTGAATTTATTTTAAGTGATTATGATTCGGAATGCAGTGAAGTAATCACTGGTTATCAAGAAGTCTATTATAAGGAACCCTTAAGGGAGATTTTTATACCACCGCCTATCTGGTATATAGTATAAGTTTATATAAGAGAAGTTAATGTTATAAAAATCAAATAATTAAAATAATTAAGAAATTAATCTAATGAAAAATTCAATCAAATATATTGCTGCTTTACTTGCTGTTTCTTTGTTCGTGTCCTGTTCTAAGGATAATGTTGATCCAGTAGCCAATAATATTACTTTACACTTTGATAATACCTTTAAGGGGAAAAGTATCGTACTTGGTGATGCAAATAGCAGTACCGCAAGCCAAAACACTTCAGCTGCCGGACAGGTACATCAGTTCTCTGAAATCAAGTATGTAATCAGTAACATTCGTTTGATCAAAGCAGAAGGTACGGAAATCCCATATAACATTAATGATCTAGATAAAGGGGCTGCTGTAATCAATCAAGCTAAAGCGACGACTTTAGATTTTGTGTTGAGCAATATCCCTTCAGGAGAGTACAAACAGATCAAATTTGGTCTGGGTGTAAAGCAGGAATTGAATACCTTGGATGAAACCAAGTTCCCTAATTTTTATAAGGCGGCAGGTGCCAATGATACCGAAATGATGTGGGAGTGGGGTTCAGGCTACCGTTTTACTAAACTTGAAGGTTTCTATGGAGCAGATCATAAAAAGATGTCTATCCATACCGGTAGTACAGTTGAAGGTAAAGAAGGAGCTTATACCCAAGGAGTAGATGCCTATAGAGAAATTTCTTTGAATCTGACTTCAGTAGCTACTGTAGGACGTACTTCTCCAAAAATCACCATCAATGCTGATTTTGATAAGTTATTAAGTGGAAAGACCAATACCATTACCTTGTCAACGGGTACTGGAATGGGTGACAATGCTACGCCGAATATCCATACTGCTGTGCAGATGGTGAAATTCGTTGACAATTTAGGTGGAAATGGAAGTAGCGACCTTTCAGGTATGTTCTCCATTAGCAAGGTAGAAAATTAAT
The DNA here is from genome assembly GCF_053644255.1 of Sphingobacterium sp. NPDC055431. Lineage (NCBI taxonomy): Bacteria > Pseudomonadati > Bacteroidota > Sphingobacteriia > Sphingobacteriales > Sphingobacteriaceae > Sphingobacterium > Sphingobacterium sp. NPDC055431. The sequence goes on along the minus strand of NZ_JBSHLH010000007.1, from coordinate 52,846 downwards.
ACATTAGAGCCTTTCTTATTCGAGAGTAAGGAAGGCTCTTTCTTTTATTTTTTCCATATGAGAAAGATAAAATGGTTAGTCGTTCTATTCCTTGTGCTTGGATTTGTGAGTTCCTGTCAAGACAGGGAAGAAATTGAAGAAATTCCATTTGACAATCCTGAAATACCTTTGGATATCCCTATGGATTTTCCTGCGATGAATTCTTCGGTTCAGGGGAATAAGCCTACAAAATATGGAGTGGAACTTGGGAAGCTGCTCTTCAATGAAAAAAGGTTCAGTGGAAATAATACGATTTCCTGTGCTTCTTGCCATCAGCCTGAAAAGGCATTTGCGGATGAGAATCCTAAATCTATAGGGGTATACAATCGAGTTGGGCTAAGAAATACGCCTGCTGTCCAAAACATGGCCTTTATGAGGCATTATAATTGGGATGGTAATATCCTTCAACTAGAGAAACAGCCTTTGGTGCCTATCATTACTCATGAAGAGATGAATTCATCGATCATGGAAGTCATTGCTAAACTTCGGGATGATCCTACCTATAAAGAGATGTTCAGGAAGGCATTTGGCGATGAACAAATCACTGCTGACCGAATTTATAGAAGCATAGTTCAATTTGAATATACATTGATCAGTGCAAATAGTAAATACGATAGGGTTGTCCATCAAGGTAGGGAGCAATTTACCGAGTCGGAGGAAAAAGGGTTAAGAGTGTTTGAGGCGAAATGTAAAAGTTGCCATGGAACAGGGCTGTTTACCGATCAGAGCTTTCGGAATATTGGTTTCCCGATTAACCCTGATACAGAAGAGGCGGGAAGAGCACGAGTAACGGGAGATCCAAAAGATTGGATGAGCTATCGGGTCCCTTCGTTGAGAAATATTGAATTTACTGCGCCTTATGGGAGCTTTGGGCAATTTAAGACGTTAAAAGACGTATTAGATTATATGGATCAAGGTGTTTTGTATGCAGAGAATTTAGATCCTATTTTTAAGGCAAATGGGAATAGGTTACCTATGAGTGAAGAAGAGAAAGCAGACATCATCGCTTTCCTGAAAACATTGAGCGATCATTCTTTTGTTGCTCGAAAATAATTGATTTTACATTCAAAACACTTATTGTTGGTTTAATTGGTCTTTTGTGAGCAATAGATTTTGTATTTTTGTCATATTTGCATGAGCATAACATTAAATAGAAAATGGAGTTAAACTTAAAGCGCCCGTTGGCATTTTTTGATTTGGAAACTACGGGTGTCCAAGTGTCAAGTGATAGAATTGTAGAGCTTTCCATATTGAAGGTCAGTCCAGGTGGAAAAGAAGAGACGTTGACAATGAAGGTGAACCCTGAGATTCCGATTCCGGCTGAGTCTTCTATGTTTCATGGGATTTATGATGAAGACGTAAAGGATTTGCCGAATTTCCAAGCGAGGGCGAAAGAAGTTGCTGATTTTATTGGAGATGCGGATTTAGCAGGATACAATTCAAACAAGTTTGATGTTCCAATGTTAATGGAAGAGTTTTTACGCGCAGGGGTTGACTTCTCTTTAGAGGGAAGGTCCTTTGTCGATGTACAGAACATTTTTCACCAGATGGAGCAGAGAACGCTAAAGGCGGCTTATAAGTTTTATTGCAATGAAAGTCTAGACAATGCCCATACTGCTGAGGCCGATGTAAGAGCAACCTATGAAGTCTTGAAAGCACAGTTGTCTAAATATGAAAATGTAGAATATGAGGATAAGCATGGGGTTGTTTCTGTACCTGTAGTTAATGACGTTGAAGCTTTGCATTCATTTACCAACTTGAGCAGACCGGTGGATTTTGCCGGACGTTTGGTCTTTGATGCGGATGGCGATGCAAGCATTAACTTTGGAAAACACAAAGGGAAAAAAGTTGTTGATGTTTTTGATGTTGAACCGAGCTATTATGCTTGGATGCAAAATGGAGATTTCCCATTGTATACCAAGAAGGTATTGGAAGGAATTTGGAACGAGCATAAAAACAAGAAAAGAGAGGCAAGGGTAAACAATCCGGTCCAAGCAACAAGTCCAAGTAAGGATTTTAAAAAACCGGAAAGGAAACCAGAGCCAAGTAAACCCATTACCAATGATATGTTAAAGGGTTTGCAAGATAAATTTAAAAAATAAAGAACCATTCAATATTATGATGAATAAAGAACAAGAGATTGAACGTATTTCCTGTTTAATTATAGGATCAGGACCTGCTGGATACACTGCTGCCATTTACGCTGCACGTGCTGATTTAAAACCTGTTATTTATACGGGTATGGTTCCGGGAGGACAATTGACCCAGACTACAGAAGTTGATAATTTTCCGGGTTACCCACAGGGAATCACTGGTCCGGTAATGATGGAGGATTTACGTGCTCAAGCTGAGCGTTTTGGAACAGATGTACGTTTTGGATATGCTACGAAGGTTGATTTTTCAACGGATGGTGGAATCCATAAGGTAGAGATTGATGGGGTTAAGACCGTTGAGGCTGAAACTGTTATTATCGCTACGGGTGCAACTGCGAAATGGTTAGGATTGGATTCGGAAGAAAAATATAACGGATTTGGTGTTTCGGCTTGTGCTGTATGTGATGGATTTTTCTACAAAGGTCAAGATGTTGCCATTGTAGGAGCTGGAGATACGGCCGCTGAAGAAGCAACTTACTTAGCTAAGCTTTGTAGAAAGGTTTATATGTTGGTTCGTCGTGATGAATTCCGCGCTTCTAAAGCAATGGTTCATCGTGTGAACAATACGCCAAACATTGAAGTTCTTTATAATACGGAAGCAGTAGAGATTTTAGGAGATGGTCAAGTGGTAACCGGAGTACGAGTGATCAATAACGAAAGCAAAAATCTCCAAGACCTAGATGTTACGGGATTCTTTGTCGCTATCGGTCATAAGCCAAATACAGAGTTGTTCAAAGGGATCTTAGATATGGATGAAACTGGTTATTTGATAACCAAAGCCGATAGTACGGCTACCAATATCCCTGGTGTTTTTGCTTGTGGAGATGTTCAAGACCATGTTTTCCGTCAAGCGATCACAGCTGCAGGAACTGGTTGTATGTCTGCATTAGAAGCAGAGCGCTATTTAATGGCTAAGGAAGACGTGGTGCTTTCTTAATATAGACATAAGACATTAGACAACAGATCTTTTATTTCGCCGATTGTAAGGGAGTCTATTAGATTTTTTTAATTGGTGTTTTGAAATATTTAATAATGAAGAGCCTTTCTAATTTTTAGAGAGGCTCTTTTTGATGTTTGAACCAGGATTAAATGGATGAGAGGATGTGCCAAGATTTGGGGAAAGAACCAGGATTAAATGGATGAGAGGATGTACCAAGATTTGGGGAAAGAACCAGGATTAAATGGATGAAAGGATGTACCAAGATTTGGGGAAAGAACCAGGATTGAATGGATGAGAGGATAGACCAAGATTTGGGGAAAGAACCAGGATTAAATGGATGAGAGGATGTGCCAAGATTTGGGGAAAGAACCAGGATTAAATGGATGAGAGGATGTACCAAGATTTGGGGAAAGAAC